>CAKZLS010000511.1 GCA_937127205.1 uncultured Rhodospirillales bacterium | reverse complement strand
CGCCAGCGCCGGTGCCTGATCGCTGCCGATGGGTTCTACGAATGGCAGAAGCAGCCTCGTGGTCCGAAGCAACCCTACTTTATCACTGTCGCCGGCAACCGGCCCTTCGCCTTCGCCGGCCTTTGGGAAACTTGGTCGCCGCCCCGTGGTCCCGTGATACAGAGCTGCACCATTATCACCACCGAGGCCAATGATGACCTCCGGCCCATCCACAACCGGATGCCGGTGATCCTCACTCCGGACGTCTTCGATCGCTGGCTTGACCCTTCTTTGTCACCGGACGACGCACGGGCGTTACTGAGACCCTTCGATGGCGACATGAGCGCCTACCCCGTTGGGCTGCGGGTCAACAATGTCCTGAACGACGACCCCGCATGCGTGGAACGGCAGGACCGCCTTTGACGCCTACCTCACCAGGAGCAGAGAGCATCCGGCCCGCTCGAAAGCGCGCAAGGCAGCGCCGCCCGTGAGAACGTTCGAATCGCCGCCAAGCACCAACAGCGAGACGCCCCTGTGGGTGGCAGCCGCGCACAGATCCTCTAGAGTTCCCCGTGGCATGGCAAGAAACCGCACGGTCAGGTGAGTATTTGCCAAAGCCGCAGAAATGTCGCGCCGCCATTGGTCAGCTCGATCCGCCGGCGTCGCGGGCATCGCGATCTCGACAATACCGCCATCGTGCTGAGCGATCTCGGCAGCGGCTTTCAGTGCCCGGCGATCGACTTCGGTTCCGCCGTAGGCGACCATAACCGGCCCCCCCCCAGCCGCACCTGGACGTAAGAGCAGGACAGGACGAGACGCCGCCTCGACGATGGCGCGGACGGTTGCCGCGCGCGAGAATGCAAGTGTCGCCGGCGTGTCGCGGCGGCCCCACCCGATAACAACGAGGTCCACGGTTCCCGATGCGCTCACGATCTCCGCCACCGGTCGGCCCTGCCGGACCTGGAAAACCGATTTGATCCGCTGGTGAGCCGCCGCCTGCTCGACCGCGTGTCGGCTCCGGGTCAGTTGCCGCCTCAGCGCCCGCCTCAAATTGTCGGCGGCAAACGGCTGGGGGCCGGCGGAAAGGGTGCTGAAGGCGCTGAACTCCGGGTGCTGCGCCAGTCGAATAAGATCGATATCCTCGACGAAAAGGCTCAGCAATTCCGCCCGTAGCCCTCGCGCCAGCGCGGCCGTCGCCTCCACCGTCGAGAGATCCTCGGAAGACGGATCCAGTGCCATCAAAATCCGCCGGAAACGGTAACCCTCCTCTGCGCCGGGCGGAAGATCGTTGCTCATCGCGACGGCTCCCTGCCGATGGTCTTGCGCTTGTCGTTTTGCCCCCGCGCCGCCGCCGCGAACGACTGGGCCTTGCGGGCGAAGGCCGCGAGTCTCAGGGCCACGGCGCGATTCACGCTGCCGATGGGGTATTCGCCGGAGTCATCCGCGGTGCCTGCGGGTATGCCGGTGAGGATTTCAATACCTCGATCGATGTGCTCGACGGCGTAGATGGCAAACCGCTCCTGGCGGCAGGCATCGACCACGTCCTGGCGCAGCATGAGATGCTTTACGTTGGTGGCGGGAATCAGGACGCCCTGCTTCCCGGTCAATCCGCGAGCCGCGCAAACGTCGAAGAAACCCTCGATTTTCTCGTTGACCCCGCCGATAGCCTGCACCCGCCCGGTCTGATCCACCGATCCGGTAACGGCAAGCGACTGACGAATGGGAATCCGCGCCAGGGCCGACAGCAGGGCGTAGAGCTCCGCCGAGGACGCGCTGTCTCCGTCGACACCGCCATAGGACTGCTCGAACACCAGGTTCGCCGACAGCGAAAGCGGCTGCTCCGCCGCGAACCGCGTGCCGAGAAAAGAGGACAGTATCAGCACACCCTTGGAATGCAGCGGTCCGCCCAGTTCGACCTCACGTTCGATATCGACTACGTCGCCCTTGCCGAACCGAACCCGGCACGTGATCCGGCTGGGTTTGCCGAAAGCGAAGTGGTCCAGTTGGTAAACGGCCAGCCCATTGATCTGGCCAATGCGCGCGCCCGCTGTCTCGATCACGATGGTTCCGCGCCGGATCTCTTCTTGGACGCGCTCCCGCAGACGATCGGAGCGATAGATTTTAGCGTCAATGGCCCTTTGGACGTGCGACGCGTTCACCGTGCCGGCGCCGTCGTCGCGCGCCCAGAAGTCGGCCTCGCGCAACAAGTCCTCGAGCGACTCCCTGTGCGTGTTCAATTTCTCGCCATCTTGGGCGGTTCGCGCGCTGTGCTCGATGATACGGGCCACCGCCTGGCGATCGAGCGGTTTCAACTCCGCGCGTTTAGCCAGCGAGCCGATCAGCCGGGCATAGGCAAGCATCGTGCCTTCATTGCGGTCGATGCGGGTATCGAAATCCGCGGAAACCCGGAAGAGCTCCTTGAATTCGGGATCGTAATAGGTGAGCAGGTAGTAAAGTTCCGGCTCCCCCAGCATAACGACCTTGACGTGGAGCGGGATCGGTTCCGGCTGCAATGTGACCGTGGTCGACCAGCCAAGCGACTCCGCCGGCGACTCGATGGTGATGACCCCCGCGCGCAGCGTCCGCTTCAGGGCTTCCCAGGCGAACGGCTGCGTGAGAATTTTTCGAGCGTCGAGCATCAGGCAACCTCCGTTGGCCCGATGCAGGGCGCCAGCCTTGATCAGCGTGAAGTCGGTGACCAGGGTTCCGAACTGCGCCATGTTTTCAATGCGGCCCACCAGGTTGGGCTGGGTTGGATTAACCTCGTAGACCAGCGGAGCGCCGCCGATCGACCCGTCGCTTTGCCCGTGCGCGACGTCCATGGGACTGTGATGCACCACAACATTCACCTGAAAACGGCGGGTTGGCGGAGCGCCCCCCGCCTGGCTCAATCCCGCCGGCCCCAGAACCAGTTGAGGCTGCTGAGGTTCGGGAAGGAATTCATGGGCGTGCTCGATCACATCGTTCCGCACGGCCTCCAGGTATTCCAGAATGACCGGCTGATCCGCCCAGGCGTCCTTTAATTCGTCGATGGAATGCCCCACCGCGTACAACGTCACCTCGCGGTTCAACTGGCGGATTTGCTCGCGCTGCTCCTTCTCCCATGTGGGAATTTTGCGCAGCAGGGTTTCTAACTCCTTCTGCAGTTCCTCGGACGCCGTTTGGCGGTTTTTACGTTCATCATCCGAGAGTTTCTTGAAATCTTCGGGGCCCAACACATCCCCATCCTTTGTTGGCGCCAGGGCCATACCCATCGGCGTTCGGATCAGCGCGATCTCGCGCTCCTTGCACCGCGCCTGCAGGTCGTTGAAGGCTTCTTCCTGACGTTCCTTGAACTGGTCCTGAACCGCGGTAGCTCGGTTTCTGTATTCCTCGCTTTCGAACGCCGCGGGCAGGGCCAAGCGTAATTCCTCCACGAGGGTCGCCATGTCGTCGCGAAATACGATTCCTTTTCCCGCCGGAAGGCGCACGGCTTTCGGACTCTGGGGTTCGGCAAAATTGTTCACGTAACACCAGTCGGAGGGTAGCTCCCACGTGCTCAACGCCTTTTCCACCAACCTGCGGATGAAGGCGTGCTTGCCCGTGCCGGCCGGCCCCAGCGCGAACAGGTTGTATCCGCCGTGCTTCATCCCGATGGCGAAGCGGACGGCCTGGACCGCGCGGTCCTGACCCAACTCCTCGTCAACGGGCTCCAATTCCGCCGTTGAATCGAAAGGCAAAAGCGCGACGTCGCAGGCACGAAACAAGGCGTCCGGCGTTAATGGTTTTTCCATCGTGTCTTGCTCGTCCGTCATGCCTGCTCCTCGATCAGGTCCATATCCTCGTCGCTGAAGCCAAAATGGTGGCCGATCTCGTGGATTAGCACGTGCCGGACGATGTGAGCCAGATCATCGCCGGTCT
>CAKZLS010000510.1 GCA_937127205.1 uncultured Rhodospirillales bacterium | reverse complement strand
CATACGAGATCTATCTGTGACTGGAGTTCAGACGTGTGCTCTTCCGATCTTTGAACAGGATCGCGTCCACGGGCGGGCGGCCGCTCAGGAATCCCGCCAGATGCCGGGTGACGGCACTGTCGGCGGCGAAGGGCAGGCCCCATTCCTTGAGCGCCGTCTGCTTGCGCACCGGTCGGTCATCGGCCACGCATTCAGGAAAAAAGCCGTCGATCAGCACGCCTTCGAGAGCCGCGCGGTCGAGCTGGGCGGAGAGGGTTCCGCCGATCAAGCCCGATCCCCGGCCGGGGATGGAGACGGGAAAAACCTCGTCCGGCGGCCCCTCGCCCGACAGCGCCCGTTCCTTCAGATCCCGTGAGCGGGCCACCAGGTGCTCCCATTGAATGGCGGACAGCGGTTCCGCGTCCTGGCGGAGCTTGGGTTCGAACAGATGGCCGATGGCCAGGTCCATGTTGTCGCCGCCGAGCAGGATATGGTCGCTCACCGCCACCCGCTTGATGTCCGGGGTTGGCGTTCCGGCGTTGGGGCGAACCTCGAACAGGCTGAAATCCGAGGTGCCGCCGCCGATATCAACCACCAGCACATGGTGCGATGCCGCGCCGGTATCGGGCAGCCGTTGCCACAGATCCCCACCGCCATCGTGCAGCTCCAGCCAGCGGTAGAAGGCCGCCTGCGGTTCCTCCAAAAGCCGCACCGAAGCGGGAAAACCGGCCTCCTTGGCGGCCTGCAGGGTCAGCCGCTGAGCCACCGCGTCAAACGAGGCGGGGACGGTGACGGTAATGTCCTGGGCATCGAAGCGGAACTCCGAACCGGACGCCGCGAACCGGCCGTCCCAGGCCGCGCGCATGGCGTTCAGGACCAGCGCCGAGGCCCGGATCGGCGAGATCTTGGCCTCGCCAGCGATGTCGTCCGATCCCCACGGCAGAAACCGCGCCGAACGGTCGGCGGCGTGGTGACACAGCCACGATTTGGCGGAGTGGGCGACGCGGCCCGGCGTCTCCCCGGCCTTTGCCCGCGCCAGCCGGCCCACCACCCACGTCCCCTCGCCGGTTTCCCGGCCTTGCAGCTGGGCGGCGGCGGCCTCATCGGGCAGATACAGGAACGACGGCAGGGTGCTGGCTTCGGCGACGCTGGATAGCGTTTCCCACTGCGGCACCGCGAAAACTTCGGTCCCGGCTGCGCCCTGAAGCGGCGCGAATGCCATCGCCGAATTGGTGGTGCCGAGATCGATGCCGATACTGTAACGCGCTTGGACCTGAGCCATGGGAAAACAACCGCTTGTTCCGTTTGCCCAACAGACACCAGGATAAGGCCGTCTCGTCAACGGTGCATATCAGCGGATTTATCTGTGCTCTTGGCGTTCGACCATGACCCGGAGAATACAGGCGGACTCAGCGCGCCGCGGTATTGATAGCGTGGGTGATCTGCTCGAATAACGGGATCACGGCTTCTCCCACCGAGTTCATGGTGAGCATGGCGGCCGAGGAGACGACCAGAACCACGACCATGTATTCGACAAAGGCCGAACCGGAGTCGTCCGCGATGACATGGGCAATAATGGTCCGTTTCATATTAAACCCCTACTCCAATACAAATCATTTTAATTTTAGCTAAATATATATCCACATTTATTTTAAGTCAAAGGCAAAATAAACGCGACATTTTAGATAAATATTAGCAAAATTTTAAGGAATTTTATTTAGATTAAATTACACATTTTAATAATTTTTTACTAAATTTATTTAGAATAACTGTATATTTTCATAAATTCCGAACAGCCAATCAGCAGCCCCCACCTATCGAGAACAAATGCAGAATATGGAGTGGGAAAGGCTACGAATTCGTGGAACAATCGCTATGTTGCGCCTGTGTCTAAACAAGGAGGCTCGGCGATCGCCATGACGGGACGTGCACGACCCCCGACCGCCGGTATCGGCGGACATCACCGATCAGGGGTGATCATGCGGTATGGTCACGGTTTTCTGATTGCCGTGCTTTGCGTGATTTGCGCCGTGGATTTGGCGCAACCCCCCGATGCTCGCGCGGATGACCCGATCATCCGGTTCGATCTTTCGCAACTGAACGGCGACGGACTCTATGCACCGCCCGACGGACTGCGTGCACTCGATTATGAGTTCTGTATTCCGTCCGGGGAAGAGTATGCGCGCAAGGTCAAGGCGATCGATCCCAGCGCCAACATCTATGCCCGTTCACCCGGCCGGATCGGATGCACCGAGGATCAGTCCCTGGTGATCGGGAACACGCGCCAACCGGACTTTCGAACGATCCTGAAAGCTTTGGCGGCGCAGCCGTACGTCACCCGGATCGACCAGAGTTTTTTCGAATAAGGCCCAAGGAAAACGCAAGACAAGAAAAGCGTAAGAAACGGAGAATAAAGGGAAAGAAACAAGGAAACCGGATTTGAGACCGGTTCTTCCCTCGGACCCGGCGGCGGGGGGTTCGCCGCGTGTTCTCTCCGCGGAGAGGGGCCCGAGGGGGAAGCGTGTGTGTACTGCTATTTATCGGAAGTGGAATACCGGGACGGAAACCTCTAGACGCCGCCGGCTCCACCAGCGCCGCCGGCAGCGCCGGCAGCGCCGGCGGCTTTGATTGCTGCAGCGGAAGTGGTGAAGACTTCGGTCAAGGCATCGCCGACGGCCGACATGGAGGAAATCGCCACGACGGTCACGAGACCGGCAATCAGGCCATATTCGATCGCGGTGGCACCAGACTCATCATTAATGATGCGGTTGATCGGTATGATATTCATTTTGGCTTCCTCCTCAAACATGACAAATAAATTGAAAAGATGATTGCAATATACATTAAAATTTTAAGTATACAAATGTTTTTATTTTAATAAAAATTTAGTAAAATTCGTAATAATCAAATAATTACTGTTTATAAATATTTAGCATATTTTTATTTAACTTGACAGCATTCGAATTCGCCGCCGCGCGGGCTCGCCGCTATCTCCGGCAGCCATCCGAAACGGATGCTTAGAATGCGGGCGAATATCTGCTAGGGTACCTCTCGCGCTGCAGGGAGCGCGTTATAAAAACAAGCACTCAAGGGTTGGAACCGCCGTGGACCAGCAACTGAATACGATCGAGGAACATCCGGCCAAGCCGGAGACGGCCAAACGGAAACCAGCCGGACGCGCAGGGGCCAAAGGCGAAGTCCGGCCGCTGAGCGGCAACGAGGCTATCGCTCAGGGAGCTTGGGAAGCCGGCGTCACCGTGGCCGCCGCCTATCCGGGGACGCCCAGCACCGAGATCATGGAGACCGTCGCCAAGTATCCGGCCGACCGCATCCACGCCCAGTGGTCGACAAATGAGAAGGTCTCGCTCGACGTTGCCATCGGCGCGTCCTTCGCCGGCGCGCGGGCGCTGTCGGTGATGAAGCACGTGGGCCTGAACGTCGCCGCCGACGCGCTGATGTCGCAAACCTATATCGGCGTCAACGGCGGACTGGTGATCGTGGTGTGCGACGATCCCGGCATTCACAGTTCCCAGAACGAACAGGACACACGGATTTACAGCCGCCTTGCCACGGTCCCCTGCCTGGAGCCGTCCGACGCGCAAGAAGCGCTGGCGTTTACCCGCCTCGCCTTTGAGCTCAGCGAACGGTTCGACACGCCGGTGATCGTGCGCAGCACCACACGACTGTCGCACACCCGAAGCCCCGTCACCATCGGCGAGCGCATCGAGCGAGACGGCCACGGCTTCGTCGAGAACCCCAACAAAAACGTAATGATCCCCACCAACGCCCGAACGCGCCATCCCATGCTGCTCGAGCGCGAGGCCAAGGTCCGGGAGTATTTCGAAGATCCCGAGTTCACCCGCTGGGACCGCGGCGACACCACGTTCGGGATCATTACCGCCGGCATGTGCTATTCCTACGTCAAGGAAATTGCGCCCGGCGCCAGCGTCCTGAAGCTCGGCGCGTCCTATCCACTGCCCACCGACATCATCGCCGAATTCTGTGCTTCCGTTGACCGGGTGTTCGTGGTCGAGGAGTTGGAAGCGGCCGTCGAGACCGACATCCGGGCCGCGGGCCTGAAGGTGGAGGGCAAGGCCTTTTTTCCGCGCGTGGGCGAGTTGTCGCCGGAACTGGTGCGCGCGGGCCTCGAACAGGCCGGAGTCATCGAACGCGTGTCCGACACCGACGAGTGGGACGTCACCCCGACGGCGCGCCCGCCGGTGCTCTGCCCCGGCTGCCCCCACACCACCAGCTACATGGCGCTCAGGGCATTGGACGCGCGCGTGGCCGGCGATATCGGTTGTTACACGCTCGCCACCATGGAGCCGCTCCGGTCGATCGATACCTGCGTGTCCATGGGCTCCAGCATCGCCAATGCCATCGGCATAGCAAAAGCAGGCGGTGAGCCGAAACCGATCATGGCCACCATCGGCGATTCCACGTTCCTGCATTCCGGCATCCCGCCGCTGATCGACGCGGTCTACAACAATGCCAACATCACCGTCATTCTGCTGGACAACCACGTCACCGCCATGACCGGCGGCCAGGACCATCCGGGCACCGGCCGCACACTCCGGGGCGAGGAAACCCATCAGGTGGATTACCAGCAGCTGATCAAGGCCATCGGCGTCAAGTGGGTCCGCAAGATCGACTCCTACAATGTCGCCGACATGTATCAGGCGTTCCGCGAGGCGGTCGCCTTCAAGGGCGTGTCCGTGGTGATCTCGGATCGGCCGTGCGTGCTCGACCCCATGAAGATCAAGGGACCGGCTCTCGCGGTAGAGGCCGAGGGCTGCACCGCTTGCCAGTCGTGCATGAACCTGGGATGTCCCTCCATTACCTGGACCGATGACATGTATGACGGTCATCACAAGGTTAAGATCGACGTGACGACATGTATCGGCTGTACGCTGTGCGCGCAGATCTGCCCCAGCGACTGTATACGGCCGCACGTCCAATGACTGCCCTCTCGCGAACATAGAGGAAGACAAATGAACGTCATCAGCGACCAAATGGCGCCGACCAACGTGCTGATCGTCGGTGTGGGCGGCCAGGGCGTGATCATGGTGTCCAAGGTGCTCGCCCGGCTCTGTCAGGTGAAGGGCTTCCAGGTCAAGCAAAGCGAAGTCCATGGCATGGCCAAGCGCGGCGGCGGCGTATTCAGCCATGTCCGTTTCGGCCAGCAGGTGTGGTCGCCGACCATTCCTAAGGGCGAGGTGGATATCTTGGTGGCCCTGGAATGGGCTGAGGGGCTGCGGTGGCTGAACCATCTGAAGCGGCATCAAGGGACGTTCCTGTCCGACACGCAACAGATCGTGCCGCCATTTTCGTGCCGTGACCGCAAACGCGGCGCCCGGCTGGCCTACCCCGAGGAAACCGCTCGCGACGTTATCGAGATGGTGGGTAAGGGCTTCGCGCTCGACGCCACCGAGATGGCGTCGGAACTGGGCAACGCGAAGGCGGCCAACACCATCTTGCTGGGCGCTCTCTCCACCGCGCTGGATTTCGCGCTGGACGACTGGCTGGAAGTGCTCGACGAGTTCGTGCCGCCCAAGACCAAGGCGCTGAACCGCGAGGCCTTTCTCAAGGGCCGCGAATGGGTGGAGAACCCGCCGGAGCTGCCGCCCGAGGATGACAAGCCGGCACCGGCCGTGCATCGGGTCACCCACCCGGAGATCCAAGAGACCATCGCGTTGGAAATCACCGAGTCGTGGTGCAAGGGCTGCGACATCTGCGTCAAGATGTGCCCACAGCGCTGCTTGGCGTTGAACGGAGCGCAGGTGGCGACGCTAACCGATCCGGACGCGTGCACGGCATGTCGGCTGTGCGAGTGGCTGTGCCCGGATTTCGCCATCCGGGTGACGGCGGAGATCGAGGAAGCGGCGGCCACTCTGGAAAAGCCTCAATGACCGCTATGGGCAATGCCACCAACCTGCAGGGCAACCACGCCTGTGCCCTCGGCGCCATTGCTGCGGGCTGCCGGTTCTTTGCCGGGTATCCCATCACGCCGTCGTCGGAGATCGCCGAGAAGATGTCGTCGGAGCTGCCCAAGGTGGGCGGCGTGTTTATTCAAATGGAAGACGAGATCGCGTCCATGGGCGCCATCCTGGGCGCCTCCATGGGTGGTGTCAAATCCATGACCGCCACCAGCGGTCCCGGATTTTCCCTGAAACAGGAAAACCTCGGCTACGGCGCCATGGCCGAGATCCCCTGCGTGGTGATCAACGTCATGCGCGGCGGCCCCAGCACCGGCATGCCCACCAGGCCCGCGCAAGGTGACGTCATGCAGGCGCGATGGGGCACCCACGGCGACCATCCAATCATCGTGCTGACACCGGCGTCGGTGCCGGAGATCTACGAACAGACGGTGCGGGCGTTCAATCTCTCGGAATTGCTCCGGGTTCCGGTGGTGATCCTGCTCGACGAGACCATCGGTCACCTGATGGAGACGGTGGAACTGCCGGAACCGGGGTCCATGAGCCTGGTGGAGCGCAAATGGGCGAGCGGGCCAGCGGACGAGTTTCTGCCCTACCGGGAAACCGACGACGGCGTGCCGGCCATGGCCCGGCCGGGCGACGGCTACCGCTGTCACACCACTGGACTGACCCATTGGGAGGACGGATTTCCCACCCAGGACCCGGAAAAGGTCAACCGCATGGTCGGCCGAATTCTCGGCAAGCTGGACCATCACCGCGATGTGGTCGACGCCTACGAGACGGTAGAGTGCGCGGACGCAGACGTAGTGGTCGTCGGTTTCGGGATCACATCGCGAGCCGCGCGCCGCGCGGTAAAAGCGGCCCGGCAGAAGGGAATCAAGGCCGGGCTGTTTCGACCGATTACGCTCTGGCCGTTTCCCGAGAAGCCCTTCAGACAAGCCGCAGAACAAGCCAAGACCGTCATCGTCGCCGAAATGAACGCGGGCCAGTTGAGTTTGGAAGTGGAGCGATTGTGCGCCGGCCAGACCCGACTCCAGCCGCTCAACCGGATCGACGGCGAACCCATCGAACCGCAGGACGTCCTCGATAGAATCGAAGAAGCAACACAAAATGGATAGTATAAGTACCGAGTTTCACAATTCCGCGCCCCCTGTGATCGCTTTTCCCGCGTCCTTGGCAGGAGGCGGTGCGCCGGCGATGCGGGAGCATCGTCAAGCGCCGTCGACGCCCCGAGGACACGGGAAAAGCGACCCTTCGGGCGGCCTTCCGAGGCCCCCGGCGGCGTTGCGCGCCGCTTGTGATGCTCCAGCATCACGGTGCGCCTCGCGCCTGGCCGGACGTCCTCGGATGGCCGTCACAGGGGGTACGGAATTATGAAATTCGGTACTAACCTCAACGAATTCGATATCCGCGACTACCTGCGCCAGGACCTGATGCCGCACTTCATGTGTCCCGGCTGCGGCCATGGCATTGCGCTCCGGGCTCTGCTGTGGGCCGTTCATGAATTGGAGATCGAAAAGGACAAGCTGGCCATCGTTTCGGGCATCGGTTGCTCGGGTCGGGTCGGCGGCTACATCGACGCCAACACCTATCATACCACCCACGGCCGGCCGCTGGCCTTTGCCACCGGGCTGGCGCTGGCGCGGCCCGATCTGACGGTCATTGTCATCACCGGCGACGGTGATTGCCTGGCCATCGGCGGCAATCACTTTATTCATGCCTGCCGGCGCAATCTCAATATGACCTGCCTGATGCTCAACAACGAAGTGTACGGCATGACCGGGGGTCAGGTGTCGCCAACAACCACCGACAGCCGCCTCACCACCACCACGCCGCTCGGCAACACCGAACCGGCGTTCGACGCCTGTGCCTTGGCCCAAGCGGCGGGCGCGGGCCTGGTGGGACGCGAAGTGACGCTGCAGACGCCGGCGCTCAAGAACCTGATCCGCGACGCCATCGCGCACAAGGGGTTCTCGTTCATCGAGGCCATTTCCGACTGCACCGAGGTGCTCGGGCGGAAAAACGACCTCGGATCGTCGCCGGAAATGATCCTGCGCCAGAAGGCGGGGATGCGGCCGGACTCCTACGGTAATGTGGTCGAACAACCGTTCCGTCCGAACTACCAGCAGACCGGCATTCTGGCCCGCAACGAACGGCCGGAGTATGCGGACACCTATCGGCGCACAGTCATCGATGCCTACAACCCGCCATCGTAGGGAGCGAGACGTGTCGCAAGATCAAGACATCGAGATCCGGGTGAGCGGTTCCGGCGGCCAAGGTCTGCTTCTGAGCGCACACATCCTGGCGCACGCATTGATCCTGGAGGGCCGCAAGGTGGCCCAGTCGCAAAGTTACGAACCCACGTCGCGGGGTGGGATGAGCCGCTCTGACTTGATCGTCAGCGACGGCGCCGTGGACTATCCGCTGGCCACGGCGCTCGATTTTCTGTTGATACTGGATGCCGTGGCCACCGAGGCGTCCGAGCGGCTGATCAAACCCGGCGCCACGGTGCTGGTGGACGCGGCCCGCGTCCCGTCACCGCCCAAAGGCGATTTCACCGTCCACAGCTTGCCGTTCACCGACACCGCGCGGGCGGTCGGCAGCGAACGCGCGGCCAACATGGTGGCCCTTGGCGCCCTGGTGGAGACAAGCCGGATCTGTAGCCGGGAATCGCTGGAGCAGGCCATCCGGACGGATACGCCAGCAAAGTTCCTCGAGCTCAATCTCGAAGCACTGCAAAAAGGTTATAACCTGGCACCGTCGCCGGCCAAGGTGGCAGCGTCCGCCTAATCAGCGTCCTCAGTATTCGATCCGCTCGACGCCCTGGAAGGTGAGTTCGCCGCCGTCCACCGTTTGAATGACGCCGGACGCCTCGCTGTCGAATTCCAGGCCGTTTTCGGTTTCGGTGAATCCCACATCGCCATCCACCTGGAGTGTCCAGCCGGCACCCTCGCCGGGGCCGCTGGAAAAACCTTCCATTTGAATGGCGTCGGTCCAGCCGGTACCGCCGTTGAAGCTGTCGGTGCCGTCTCCGGCGCCGAAGGTGAACAAGTCGTCGCCGCGTCCGCCATCCGCCACGTCGTTTCCGGCGCCACCATCCAGGGTGTCGTTGCCATGGCCTCCGGAAAGCGTATCGTCGCCGTCGCCGCCCCGGAGTTCATCGTGGTGTTTGCCGCCGTCGAGCATGTCATTGCCCGCGCCGCCCGTGAGTGTGTCGTTGCCGGTGCCGCCCACAAGGACATCGTCGCCACCAGCGCTCGGCGATGCGTCCGGGGTGACGGAGATATCGAATACCAGGTCATCGAAGTCTTGGTCACCTAGATTGGGCAGGTCTTCCCAGGACTGGATGACGTGACCAACGTCCGTGAGCGAGCCGACCTCGTCTACGTGATCAAAGCCGTCAGCGTTCTTTTCCGCTTCGGTGAAGTATGCCGAGGCACCGTTCCCGGTAAAGATATGACCCGACTCTGTGTCTCGAATCGCCCATCCATCGCCGTCGTTGAACACCTCCAGGCTCAACGTCGTACCGTCGCCATCAGCCAGCGGTTCGCCATGATCGTCGTTCTGACTGTATCCATTTGGAATGACGAAAAAGCCGAGAGTGTCGATCTGGTCTTCCGGGACGGAAACGGTGGTGGAGAAGCCCTCCATGTCCGGGTTGGTACGGGTATCGACGTTCGCGGCGAGGATGTGTGCTTCTCCCGTTGCCGTGTCGTACCGTCCGTAGGTGTTGCGATAGCCGGCCCGTTCGCTGACAAAGCTTACCTGCACGAGTGCCGAACTCTCCTCGATGCCTCCATTACTAAGATCGCCGGACAGAACATCGTTGCCGGCACCACCGTCGAGGGTGTCGTCGCCGCTGCCTCCTAGCAGCATGTCGTCGTGGCTTCCACCCAAGAGTGAATCGTCACCGCCTTCGCCCATCAGCAGATCTTCATTGCTGCTGCCGGAGAGGGTGTCGCCCGACGCGCCGCCGAGGATGGCGTCCTCTTTACTGGTTCCACCAACCTGATCGCCGCCGGCGTCCGCCACCTCGACCCGGCTCTTTCCGCCGTCGATGGCATAGCTGTCGCCCCAGCCGATGGTCTCAACGGAATCGAAGGACACGCTGCTGCCGTCTGCAAATTCGACATTGCCCTGGGCGTCGGCCGACAACTTTATGTGGTCGTCGTGGCGCGTGTAACTGCCCTGGGTCAGAGTGAGCGTCCACTCCGAGGGGTCGGGCGGACCGCCTTCCACGCCGGTGAGCACGATGGTATCCGCGCCGGCGTCCCCCGAGAAATGGTCGGTGCCGTCGCCCTGACGGAATACATAGATATCGCCCTCGGTACCACCGGCCGCCGTGTCGTCGCCGGCGCCGCCGATGAGAATGTCGTGGCCTTCGCCGCCCTCCAACGAGTCGTTCCCGTCGCCCCCCA
>CAKZLS010000509.1 GCA_937127205.1 uncultured Rhodospirillales bacterium | reverse complement strand
ATGCCGGCGCCGCTGCCCTTGGCCTGGTAGTCGACGGTGACGCCGTCGGTCTCTTGGCTGAACGATTTGAACCACGTGGCATAGATCGGAAACGGGAAGCTGGCACCGGAACCGATGATACGAACGTCGTCCGCGCGAGCGCCTCCTCCGGTCGCCATGGCACCCACAAAAGCCACAAGCGCGGCCAATCTCAACACGGAACGAATTTTCATTCCCTACTTCTCCCCTAATAAGGATTGTTACGAAATTGGATCAATATCTACCTGACGCCTCTCTCGAACGGTAATGACCAATTCGTGGCACTTTTGTTATGGTTTTGTTGCGCGGGCACTGCTACCGGCGCGACCGGTCCGGCTCACTTGTTCTGGCGGTCTCAAACGCAAGGCGTATTGCTGGCGCTCGCATTCATCCAGAGCGGAAACAACACCGGATTGGCGACAATTGGATGGCTCCTGTATCCGTCGCCGACGACAATATGGTGGCGGCGAATTCTGTTGATCCAAATGCAGGACGCATGCGTACCCACTCGTAAGGAAACTTTTGGGCGCTTTCGGGCGTTGTATTCACGTACATTTTTTGTAAGCGAATACATCAAAAAAAACCCGCCCAATTGGGCTTTGAGTAGGGGTGAGAGACATGACAGTATCGAACCTAGCGAACAACATACCTTCCAATTCTCAGGATGGCTTAAGTCGATATCTGAGGAACATTCGCACGTACCCATTGCTCACCCCAGAGGATGAGCGGCGCTTTGCCCAAGCGTATGCCGACACCGGCTGCAGCGATGCACGCGACCGGCTCATCACAAGTCATTTGCGCCTCGTAGCGAAAATTGCCGCCGGTTACAGGGGCTACGGGTTGCCGCCGGGAGATCTTGTCTCAGCCGGCAATGTTGGGTTGATGCAAGCGGTTGATAAATTCGACGTGTCCAAGGGCTTTCGCCTCGCCACCTACGCGATGTGGTGGATTCGTGCCGCGATGCAGGAGTATATCCTACAGTCGTGGTCGATCGTGCGCATGGGCTCCACATCCCAGCAGAAAAAATTGTTCTTTAATTTGCGCCGACTGAAGGGCCAACTCCAGGCGTTCGAGGATGGGGAACTGAGTGCGCAGCACCTGCGCAACATTTCCGAGACCCTCAATGTGCCCGAGACCGACGTTGTAAAAATGAATCGTCGCATGGCGGGTCCCGACTATTCGCTCAATGCACCGGTTCGCGACGAAGGTGAGGGGCAGCGTCAAGACTGGTTGGAGGATTTATCCGACAACCAAGAGGCGACATTGGTCGACCAGGACGAGCGATCATACCAGCGTCGTTTGCTTGGTGACGCTATGAGCGCGCTGAGCGAGCGGGAGCGTGACATCGTTGCGCAACGGCGGCTATCGGAAAATCCGCTTACTCTTGAGCAGTTGGGTTATCGTTACGGAATTTCCCGCGAAAGAGTGCGCCAAATCGAGGGCATTGCGGTCAACAAGTTGATTAAGTCGGTCGATAAAGCAGAGAAGCAAACAGAAGATCTCGTGCGCTTGGCAACCCCGGGCGTTCGGCAGCATCCGGGACTCGATAGCTTTCCAGCTGATCGGGTAGGAGCAGCCTAAAACTCCACTATTCAGGCGCTTGGGATCCTCCCCGGCCGCCATTACCATCAGAATCAAACGGTTATTCCGGGAGGAGTGCGTCGCTTTGAACGTGCAAGTTTCACAGGCCCTCAAGCAAGACGAGAACGAACTATCGGAGGGATTTCCGTCCCGCGCGGAGGCTGAACGGGCTGTTCGCACATTGATCCGGTGGGCCGGAGATGACCCCGAACGCGAAGGTCTGCTTGGAACGCCGGATCGAGTCGTCCGCTCATACCAAGAGTTTTTTGCCGGTTATCGAGAGAGCCCCGCCGACATTCTACGGAGGACGTTTACGGAAACCGATGGCTACGACGAGATGGTTGTTCTTCGCGACATCGCCTTCGAAAGCCATTGCGAACATCATATGGTTCCGATCATCGGCAAAGCCCACGTAGGGTATTTGCCGGATAGCAAGGTTGTTGGAATTTCCAAGCTGGCCCGGGTCGTTGAAATATATGCCAAGCGTCTGCAGATCCAGGAGAAAATGACCGCGCAGATAGCGAACGTCATAGACGCGGAGCTGCAACCGCGTGGTGTGGCCGTGGTCATCGAAGCCGCACATCAGTGCATGACCACGCGGGGCGTACACAAACCCGGTGTGACCATGGTCACAAGCCGCATGCTGGGTGCATTCCGCGATGATGCCATGACCCGCCGGGAGTTCCTTTCGATGATCGGCTAAAAAGGTCGGGCCCTCCAAGTATTGTCGACTGTTGGGACTTCCGTTTTCGTGGACGTGTGGTAGAAGACCGCTACTTTGGCCGCAGCAAGTACGTGACGGACCTTCGAGCGGACGTTCGATAAACATTGATATTGAGTACCGATCGTCGACACGACGGACGTTCGCCTCCAGCGGCACGCCGGCGACACGCCTCAGGTTGGACCCCTGATCGAAGGCCTGCCCGTCAAAGAGGTCATGGCCGATACGACCTAAAATGCCAATCATTTGTGCCAGGCAATTGCCCCAAGAGGAATTGCCCAAGAGGATTGGCACCTCAGCAGTTGCCCACTATGATCAAGCACAAGCTCGTGGTGTTGTAATAAAGCAACTTTCCGTGATGATTTTTGGAAAATTCGACACATTTTGTGGTAATGCGAAGCGATAACCACAATCATGAGAAGAGTTGCAGGAGGGTCACACGGGAAACTCTTTGGGCTCTGTCCGCATTTAATATTCATCTAGGTCACGCGTGAGGAAGGAAAGGACGTTATGAAAAAGTTTCTGCTGGCTCTGCCGGTGATTGCTTTAATGACATCGACGGCAATGGCGCAATCGGCTACCGAGCCACCGTATACGCCGCAAGTCGGCCCCAGCGCCGGCGACTGGGAAGCCAAACTCGCCGGTAGCGGCACTTCAACCAACAGTTTCGATGCCAACTCGTTCGGTGCAACGGGCAGCATCGGCTGGTATTGGCTCGACTGGCTCGAACCCGGATTCCAACAGTCTGTCGCCTTCGGTGTCGGCTCCGACGTGAAGGATCAGGTCGCGGGCATCTCGTCCGTGTTTGTCGATTTTGTTGCCCCCCTGGATCGGTGGCGCCCGTATGTCGGTCTCACCCTCGGTATTCTTTATGGCAGTAACGACGTTGACACCGAAGGTCTTTGGGGTCTCCGGGGCGGCGTCAAGTACTATGTCGCCGAGGCCACGTTCATCGATTTGGGTGCGTCCTATACGCCGACCTTCGACGAAGCGTTCGACGATGCTGTGCTGAACTACACCCTCGGTGTCGGATTCAATTTCTAGGCAAGGGGAATAACGTGGCCATGCCGGAAACTGGTGTCGATCGAACTTTTGATCATGCCAGCCATCGGCATCGCTATACGGGAGAATAAAGACGATGAATAAGACAGCGAGATTTGCGGTTCTTACCGTCGCCGTCGTCGCCCTTGCCGGTTGCGCCAATAGGCCAATGAACCAGCTGGGCAACGTTACGCCGTCGGGAACCGCGTTCGACAGCAGTTTGACACAACAATATACGGGTCTGTCTCGAGTGGAGAAGGAGTCGGGCGACTTCAAGGATGCAAATGCCTACGCCCGGCGTGCCATGGCGGCTTCGCAAGGCAATCCCACCGAGCCCGATTCGCCCGAATTGCGGACGCTCTTGCCGGACAAATACAAGGCGGAACTGACGTCCGAGCGGCAACGCTTGGTAACAGCGCTTGACGCAAGTGGCCGCTCCAAGGCACCCGAAGACGCAGCGCGCGCCCAGGCGATGTACGATTGCTGGATCGAGCAGGCAACAGAGAATATTCAACCGAAGCATATCCAAGCCTGCCGCGATGCCTACATGACGGCGATCGCCAAGGTTGAAGCCGCTCTGGTGCCTGCTCCGCCTGCAGCCGTGGTTCCGAGTGATTACTTGGTGTTCTTCGACTTCGACAGCTCCACTCTGACGCCCGAAGGTGTCGATATCGTGAACGCCGCCGCCGCCGGCGCCACCGCGCCCGGCACCAACATCATGGTTATCGGCTTCACAGATACCGTGGGTTCGGCGGAGTACAATATGGCTCTGGGTCAGCGTCGCGCCGACACGGTTGCCGCTCAGCTCATAGCCGCCGGAGTGCAGGGAACGATCATCGCCGAGTCTCGCGGTGAGAACGATCTGCTGGTTCCGACCGGCGACGGCGTCGCCGAACCACAGAACCGGCGTGCTCAGATTCAGATCAGCAAGCCGGCGATGTAACTTAAGACGAGAATACGGTAGCTTAGACCGGATGAGTTAAGGGGCGCCCTACGCCGTGGCGCCCCTTTTCTTTTGACCGCTGCCTCTCCGAATAGAATAACAAAGACTTTTCACCTTGCAGGCTCAGCGGTGAGCTGCTCATGTGGCAAACAACAGCAACGAAATCACGAGGGCGAGTTAATCGCCTCCCCTGCCGCCGGCGCGGCCGCGCCATTGGCGATATGGTCGAGAAGCTGCTGAATTTCGCGGTGAGCGACGGACCCGGGCGCGAAGTCGCCGATCCACTGCCCATGATCGAAGGCGTAGGCAAAAGACGTCCGCATGCCGATGGCCGGCGCGATCGGCTCTCCGAACTGTTCATACAAGGAGAGTTTCTGGGCAATCGTGGTCCGCCGGTCCAGACGGTTGGGAACGATCAGGCACTCGGGTTTCTCGCTCCCCCGAACCTCGCGGGACTTCTGGATGAGATCGATGAAGCTGGCAGTGGCATGAAAATCGATGCCGCTCGGGTTCACCGGGATCAGCACGAGATCGGAAACCGCCGTCACCGCCGCCAGCGAAAATCGCAGACCCGGTGGAAGATCGATGACAATGAAATCGTTCTTCTCGGCCAACCCCTTGATCTGAGTAATCCACAGCATGCCGGGATAGCGATCCTCGGGCTTCGCCTCTTGAAGCACCTTGCTCAGAACCCGCACGCTGAGCTGGCCCGATTCCGCCCAAATAGATGCCGTTGCCTGTTTGTCGGCGTCCACCAGTACGCACGCGCCGCTGTGCTGGCGTTCGATCGCGCAGGCGATGTTGACGGCTATGGTGCTCTTACCGGCGCCGCCTTTCAGGTTGCAGACTGATATGATCTTCGGAGTCATTTCAGGCTGTCCATGGCATCACAGCACGCTGGCGGTCAAGTGGTTTTGGGTCACACGCATTCGGTTGCTTCATGATCCAGACTATACAGATCATTCCTGGCCCGACACGGTATTCTTTTCTCGCGGCAGGCACACAAGTGGAAATGTATAGCGGCGCGTAGCCGTCGCGCCGC
Organism: uncultured Rhodospirillales bacterium; assembly: GCA_937127205.1. Taxonomy (GTDB): domain Bacteria; phylum Pseudomonadota; class Alphaproteobacteria; order Rhodospirillales; family Defluviicoccaceae; genus CAKZLS01. Next base: position 1,378 of record CAKZLS010000509.1, on the reverse strand, counting down.
CGGCCAACGGATTGTATTCGCCACCCGCAACGGTCTCAACGTTGATGCCCGATTGTGACAGAAATTCGGTGATCGCGAACACGTCAACGGCGATTCCCACCCGCGGGTCCTTCCTCGCGCGGGCGACCATCATGCCGACAATTCCCCCCCGGTAGTCGAATACCGGACTCCCGCTATTGCCCCCGGCGATGGTGTCCTTGGTCCTCATGGCGAAACGTCCGCCCTGGGCCGACGTCCGGCCGAGGAAACGGCCCGAAATGGTGCTTCCAGACCCAAGCCCACCCTTATGGAGAAACCGGGTGACACTCAGCGCCCGGCGGAATGACTGGCTCGGATCGACGCTAAAACGGCCATACGCATCGGGTTTACGTCGTGTCTTGATCACGGCGACGTCTAAGTCATTGGATTGCGCCACCAGATCCCCCGCCATGAACCCAAAGGGCGTCAACACTGCAGGGGTCCGGCAGCCAACGGCCACATGATTGGCGGTCACGAAATAACCGTCGCCGCTGACAAAAAAGCCGGTCCCCTGGTTTTTCAGAAGATCCGTCGCGGCAACCGCGAGCGGGACCCATAGCGAGAGGCCAACCATCACCAGCAGCTGAAAAACAATCAGTTGCCTGGAATGCACATGTTGTTGACCGCAATAGAACCGCATCTGTTCAATGAACTGCATTCGGCGGCCAAGAACAAGTCAAGGCGAGTGTGCTAGAGATACCCAACGGCGGCACGAAAGCATGTTCCGTCGACTGCCCCACGAGCGGCCGAAAACCGGCCGCTCCGTCCGAAGCGTTCGTTGCCGGTTTGGTTAACCTACGCCAAACGGGCAGCAGTGGCATCCAGTGACTTAACCTGCAGATCCATCAAGCGGTCGAGCATATCGCTGGAAATACCCATCGAGATCTGGCTCGTCCGCCAGGCAGCGTTCGCCGCGTCCGCGCCGATTGCCCGCCAGCCCCGTGTCAAAACGGTCCCGCATTCGAGACCAGCGGCGGAAGCGAGCATGCCGGAGCGGACCGCGTTTTCATAGATGCTCATCACGAACCTCACCCGACCCTCGGCCACGTCGAAAAGGGGCTTGAGATCTGGGGTCGTGACGTCGGAGATCGCCGCACCGGCGCTGTTGGGATTGGCCGGTGTGCCACCATTCGGTGTCTCAGTCGCTTTGATCGGCTTTGATGTAAAGTCGCCTTCGATTGTATCGGGCATAATAAGACCTATTCCGTTGCAGTGTTCAGCGAACAGACGTGGCCGGTGCCTCCCGTGGCGAAAACGTTTCGAAGTTGAAACTTGCGCTCTGGTAGAGCGGCAAAGGCCCCTGAGTCAATAGGGATGTTATAAAGAAAGAGCGTAACCCAATTGGGTTCCGTATAAGCCG
>CAKZLS010000508.1 GCA_937127205.1 uncultured Rhodospirillales bacterium | reverse complement strand
CGCTCCCAGGGCCAAGGACCGGTCATTGACGGCCAATTCGAGGAAGTAGACCCGGCGGATCACAAGAAGCAGCCGGAGCAGCCCGCTCCGCGCAACCCACATGGTTGGTCGAAACCGCCGGACCGACGACCACAGCCAAAGATTGTTCCGCCCGACGATCCGTGATAGCCAAACGATCCACGGATAAACAGAGGGCTAGCTCGTGACTGACGAAAAAGAAAGCATGGCATCGGGTAACGGCGCGGTACCGACCGGAAATTCAGATGCAGAGACTCCGACAAACGGCGGCGGAGAAAATGCGGCCAATACGCCGGCGCTGGCAATCAATGCGCAATACATCAAGGATTTGTCCTTCGAGGCGCCGGCGACCCCACAGATTTTCAAGGAATTACAGAATCAGCAGCCGAACATCTCCGTTCATGTGGATGTCAAAGCTGAAAACATCGCGCCGCCGGCTTATGAAGTTATCCTCAGCATCAAAGCCGAATGCAAAATTGCCGAGACATCGGCGTTCATTCTCGAATTGTCTTACGGCGGCGTGTTTACGGTGAATGTTCAGGAGCAGCACCTTCGCCCCGTTCTGCTGATCGAATGCCCGCGTCTCTTGTTCCCGTTCGCTCGTCAGATCATCGCCATGACCACCGTAAACGGCGGGTTCCTGCCGCTTATGCTGGGACCGGTGGATTTTGCGGGCCTGTATCAAAAGCAGGTTCAGGACCAGGCCGCGGCTGCGGCTCCGGCCGAGGACAACGACGCTAAGCTGGTTTAGTCTAGAGCTTCGGGGGCTTATTCAGCCCCCCGCCAGATGGGGTCGGTGAGTTTTCCGAGAAAGTCCGCATGGGCTTTCTCCTCATCGGGGCTTGGTGCCAGGATCCGTGGCGGACGCTCGCGGCGAAACTGAGCGATCGCCTTCTGAGCTTCCTTGGACGCCAGTTTCAGTCCGGGTTGACGGCCGCCCAGCAGTTCCAGGTAAACATCGGCGAGGAGACGGGCGTCCTTGAGCGCCCCGTGCAGGGTGCGATCGGAAATGTCGATCTGAAAGCGCCTGCAGAGCGCATCGAGGTTGGCGGGCGATCCGGGGAATTTCTTCCGCGCCATAATCACCGTATCGAGGGCTCGAGCGGGGGCGACGGAAGGCTTCTGCACGCCTTTGAGTTCCGCGTTGATAAAGCCCATGTCGAAGCTGGCGTTATGAATGACCAGCCGGGAATCGGCCAGGAAGGCCAGGAACGGTTCGGCAATTTCCGAGAAAACGGGCTTTTCGCTGAGAAACTCGTCGGAAAGCCCATGAACCTCGAACGCTTCGGTGGGCATGTCCCTTTCCGGGTTGATGTAGACCTGATAGGTCCGGCCGGTGGGGACATGGTTCAACAATTCCACGCAGCCGATTTCAACGATCCGGTGCCCCTGGCTGGGATCGAAGCCGGTGGTCTCGGTATCAAGGGCGATTTCACGCATGTGGTTCTCCGTGTTTGAGGCCGCTGTAAAGACCTCTCCGGCTGCGGCGCGACGAGTATCCGCGCTTCGATTCGGATTTCAGGTCGTTAACGACCGCCGTGATCTTGCGCATCGTGAAGTCACGTCCCAATCCCGTGGGAATAATATAATCGGCACGGCGTCTTTTTTCGTCATCGGACATCTGCAGCGATCGAATTGATTTAATGCGTTCATGGGTCATCCCCTGGCGCCTGAGCAATCTTTCGGTCTGCACATTCATCGGCGCCGATACCACCGCGACCGCATCACAGTTTTCGTCCCCGCCGGTTTCGTAAAGCAAGGGGACATCGAGCACCACCAACGTGTCGCCGCGCCGCGCCGCCGTTCCCAGAAAACGTTGCTGGTCCCTTCTCACAAGCGGGTGAAGGATGCCTTCCAAGCGCTTCAACGCCTGCCGATCGTTAAAAACGCGCTTCGCGACCGTCTCGTGATCGATCGCGCCATCCCGGATGGAGCCGGGAAAGGCGGCTTCCACCGCGCCAACCGCGCCGCCTCCCCTACCAAGGAGACGATGAACCGCCGCATCGGCGTCGTGGACCGGAACGCCCAGTCGTCGGAACATGTCCGAAGCGGCACTCTTCCCCATAGCGATACAGCCGGTCAGTCCGAGAACGATCATCAAACCGCCCGTTGCTTTAAAACGAAAGACCTCAGCTCGTCCGTCACATCCGGATCGACACCGAACCACGCGAGAAAACCTGGTCTTGCTTGATGCAGAAGCATGCCGAGACCGTCAATAACCCGGTTTCCGCGCTTCTCGGCCGCTTCCAAAAGAAGGGTCTTTAACGGGCTATAGACGATGTCGGTAACGAACGCATCGCCGGGAAGCCGTTTCAGATCCATGTCGAGCCCGGGATGACCGACCATCCCAAGCGTTGTTGTATTAACCAACAAGGCAGCGTGCTCAAGCGCTTCTGACCGTGACTCCCACGAAACCACATCGACAGGACTGCCAAGATCCTTTGCCAGCGCCACGGCGCGGTCCGGATTGCGGTTGCACAGTCTCACTTCCGGGATGTGCTCGTCCAAAAGGGCCGCGCAGACCGCCCGCGCTGCTCCCCCCGCGCCGAGAACAACAGCCGGACCTTTGCCGGCGGTCCAGGTTACATCTGCGGATCTGATGTTCTCGATAAATCCGAACGCGTCCGTATTCTCGCCGAGAAGTGTTCCATCCGGTTGAACGATGACCGTGTTGACGGCTCCGATCCGGCGCGCCTTGTCGGTCACTGTGTCAACGGTGGCAAGGGCCGTTTCCTTGTGTGGGACCGTCACGTTGGCCCCGGCAAAACCAAGCTTCGGCAGGACCTTCAGGGCTTCGACAAAGTCTTCGGGCTTCACCGCCAACGGCAGGTAAGCGCCGTCCAGTTCATAGTGATCAAGCCAATACCCGTGCACGCGCGGCGAAAGCGAATGGCCCACCGGCCATCCAATAACACCCGCCAGTTTGGCGTTTCCCGAAATGATGCTCATGAATCGTATAGTGCCCCTTCATCTGGCGAGCATGTGACTGCGCCGCAAGAATTCCAGCAACGGCAGAAACGGCATTCCGAGAACCGTAAAATGATCGCCCTCGATATGGGAGAACAATTGAATTCCCATTCCCTCGATCCGATAGGCGCCCACCGACCCCAGGATTTCATCGTCCGTTTCGTCCAGGTAGCGCCGAAGGAAGTCATCGGTGAAGGGCCGCATGGTCAAACGCGCTGTATCCACGGTATGCCACAGACATGTTTCGCCAAGCGTCACTGCGACGGCGCTGACAAGGCTGTGCTTACGGTCACGCAGTTTCTTCAGCGTTTGTGACGCTTCTTGCCGATTGGCCGGCTTGCTGAACCACTCGCCTTCACATTCGAGGATTTGATCGGCGCCGATAACCAAAGCGTCCGGTTGCCGGGCAGACATGTGGCGCGCCTTTGCCATCGCCAACGCCAGAGCCGTCTCCTCACTGCTCGATCCCCCGGATCGCTGTTCGTTTTTCACTTTGCGTTCATCGATGTTTGCCGGTTCAACGACAAAACGAACCCCTGCCCGCCCAAGCATGGATGCTCGAGCGCTACTCGCCGACGCCAGAACAAGCGACAATTGATGACTCACAGCGGCAGACCCTACGAACGAAGCGGCTGTGGGTTAAACCGGTAGATGCTGGGGGCAAAAAGGGGATAATTGATCATGCGAGCGATTGTTCCGTAATCAATCCAACTTATCCATCTCAACGTAATGATTGATCGACGTGTGAGCAATTCCGTTCACACGGGAAAGGAGGGTGGAAAAACATGTCCGGCGTCCGGACATGTTATCGTTTTCCCCGGAATTAATTTGGACACCAAGCGTTTGGTTTCATGGCCCATCGGGCGATTGTGAACCTGTTTGCACACAACAGAGATTTCGATGGTTTCTCATTTCAGCGCGCCATTGAGCAACCTGTGGACGGCCAACAATCCCCAAATTTAACCGTACCAACAACAACAACAATAATTAGATTCTTAGATAGAATTGATTTAGTGAGAGTGGGAAAAATTCGGGAAAAGTCCTCCTTCAACCGGTAGACATCATGAGTGATAAACGTTTTCTGCGCGCTTTCAGCGGGCCCGCCCCTGAGAGACCCCCCTTCTGGTTTATGCGCCAAGCGGGACGATATCTGCCGGAATATCGAGAGCTGAGAAAGCAAACCACGGACTTTCTGACCTTCTGTTACACGCCCGATCTGGCGGTTGAAGTCACCTTGCAGCCGCTACGCCGATTCCAACCCGATGCCGCTATACTTTTTTCCGACATTCTCGTGGTACCCGATGCCCTCGGATGCAACGTTCGGTTCGTCGAAGGGCAAGGACCGCTGTTGGAGCCTTTGAAGTCCGAAGCCGACATTTCGGATCTGCGGCTGGAGCAGGTTGAACAGCATCTTCAACCGGTGTTTGAAACCGTGCGCCGCCTGGCAGGAGAAATCCCCGACGAAACCACATTGATCGGTTTTGCCGGCTCACCGTGGACGATCGCCATTTACATGATCGAAGGACGCGGCGGTACGTCCGGTGAAACAGCCCGGCAATGGGCCTACAGGGACCCGCAGACATTTGGTAGATTGATCGAAACTCTGGTCGAAGCGACGATCATCCATCTGCGCTGTCAGATCGAAAACGGCGCGGAAGTGGTCAAGCTGTTCGACAGTTGGTCTGGCGTGTTGTCGGAGACGCAGTTTCAATCACTGGTCATCGAACCGACCAGGAAGATCGTTCGCCGGCTGAAGGATGACTTTCCGCACGTTCCTATTATCGGATTTCCGAGAGCCGCCGGAGTGCTTTGCAAGCACTATGCGCAGGAGACCGGGGTCGATGGTGTGGCGATCGATCCGAATATTCCATTGGAATGGGCTCGCCATGAGTTGCGGGAAATGTGCGTCGTTCAAGGTAATCTTGACAACCAACTCCTGGTCGCCGGTGGCGACGCGATGGAGGAGGAAACTCTGCGCATCCTGAACATGCTTGGCAGCCATCGGTTTGTGTTCAATTTAGGTCACGGTGTTGTGCCGCAAACACCCGTGGAAAATGTCTGCCGGGTGGCAGAGTTGGTGCGCAATTGGCGACCGAGCTGAAAAGCAGTCCGCAGCGGCTTGCCGTCGTCCTGTTCAACCTAGGTGGTCCCGACTGTCTGGAAGCCGTTGAACCCTTCCTGTTCAATCTGTTCAGCGATCCGGCAATTATCGGTGCGCCGCAGCCCCTTCGCTACGTGCTCGCGAAACTCATTTCCAGGCGCCGCGGACCGATCGCTCGCGACATCTATGCACAACTGGGCGGTGGATCGCCGCTCCTGGAACAGACGACGCGGCAGAGTGAAGCCTTGCAAGCGCGATTGCAAAATGTTGCCGCGCCCGAGGTACGGGTTTTTGTCTGCATGCGGTATTGGCATCCACTGAGTTCGGAAACCGCGGCAGCCGTGAGGCAGTTCGATCCGGATCAAGTCATTCTGCTTCCGCTGTATCCGCAGTTTTCAACGACAACCAGCGGGTCGTCGCTCAAGGATTGGCGGCGGGCGGCGAAGCGTGAAGGGCTGACCGCGCCCAGTCGGACCGTCTGCTGTTATCCCGCGGAACAAGGGTTGCTCGACGCTCAGGTCAGATTGATCAAGGCCAGGCTGGAAGAGGCGCGGGAGGCAGGAAATCCGCGCATTCTGTTTTCGGCGCACGGACTTCCCAAGAAGATCGTGGCTGGCGGTGATCCTTACCAGCGTCAGGTGGAGATGACCGTGGACGGGGTGGTCGAGAAGTTGACGGCGGATTTGGGTCCTGTGGATCACGCGGTTTGTTATCAGAGCCGGGTTGGTCCACTTGAATGGATCGGACCGGCGACGGAAGAGGAACTCGAGCGGGCGGCCAACGATCAAGTCCCCGTGGTTGTCGTCCCCGTTGCCTTCGTATCCGAGCATTCCGAGACCCTGGTCGAGCTCGATATCGAGTACCGGGAAAAGGCGGCGGAGCTGGGAATACCCGCGTACGTTAGGGTTGAAGCGGTCGGCATTGCCGCAGAATTCGTTGAGGGTCTTGCTGGGCTTGTGGTAGACGCACTATCAAGGGATGGGGCACCGTCTCCGCGGGATGGGTTGAGAATTTGTCCTCCAGCGTGCTCGCAATGTATTTGCGATGCCGTTGCTTGAGGAATCTAGATCTTTGGGGTTGTTGTGGACGTATACGCTTGGTCGAAAGCTCTACATATAATCAGCGTTATTGCCTGGATGGCCGGGTTGCTCTATTTGCCGAGATTGTTTGTCTACCATACGCAGCAAGCCGTGGGCTCGGCAGCGTCGGAAACATTTAAAGTCATGGAACGGCGGTTGCTTCGGGCAATCATGAATCCGGCTATGATCGCTTCGTTCGTAACCGGTGGTTACTTGATTTGGGAGCTGGGGGAAGGAGCGTGGAGCATGGGATGGCTGCACGCTAAACTCACGTGTCTTGTTTTCCTCGCATTGGCCCACGGGCTCATGGGGCGGTGGCGGAGAGCCTTCGCCGAGGACAGAAATCAACACTCCGAGGTATTCTTCCGGGTTATCAACGAAGTGCCGACTGTGTTGATGATCGCGATCGTGATTTTCGCCGTGGTTAGGCCATTCTAAGCCGGTCGGCGCGGGCAATTCTTTGTTTGACAGGGCGCGACTATTTGGTACATCCTAATATTGTTTAAGCAGTCGCGCCGCTCACTTCACTCGATTCCTCACAGTTTTCTCAACTCGGATACAGGCCAAAAGGCCCGGTTTTCTGTTACGTCGGATAAGAGACGACGTCCGCCATACAAATATTGTGGCGAAGCAACATATCTCTTTTGAATACCCCTCGGAGCTCCTAATCGATCATGAACCTCAAAGAACTCAAAGCGAAGCCTCCGGCTGAATTGTTAACTTACGCCGAAGAGTTAGATATTGAAAATGCCAGCTCCTTGCGGAAGCAGGAGATGATGTTCGCAATACTGAAGAGGCTTGCAGAAAATGGTACATCAATATTCGGAGACGGAGTACTTGAGGTTTTACAAGATGGTTTCGGTTTTCTGAGATCTCCGGAAGCTAACTATTTACCTGGTCCTGATGATATTTATGTTTCTCCAAGTCAGGTAAGGAGATTTAGTTTACGGACGGGTGATACTGTCGAGGGTGAAATACGCTCGCCAAAGGATGGCGAGAGATACTTCGCGTTGCTCAGGGTGAACAAAATCAATTTCGGTGAGCCGACGGACGTTCGCCACCGGATTAATTTCGATAACTTGACGCCGCTTTATCCCGATGAGCGGACGGTGATGGAGATCGAGGATCCGGCCCACAAGGATATCACGTGCCGGGTTATTGATTTGATCACGCCCATCGGTAAGGGACAGCGAGCCCTAATCGTCGCGCCGCCCCGTACCGGTAAAACGGTCATGTTGCAGAATATTGCCCATTCGATCGCGGCCAATCACCCCGAATGCTATCTCATCGTTCTGCTCATCGATGAACGGCCGGAAGAAGTTACGGACATGGCGAGGTCGGTGAACGGGGAGGTGGTGAGCTCCACCTTTGACGAACCCGCGTCGCGGCACGTTCAGGTGACCGAAATGGTGTTGGAGAAAGCGAAGCGTTTGGTGGAGCACAAACGCGACGTTGTCATCTTGCTGGATTCCATTACCCGTCTTGCGCGCGCATACAACACCGTCGTTCCATCCTCCGGAAAAGTCTTGACCGGCGGCGTAGACGCCAACGCATTGCAGAGGCCGAAGCGGTTTTTCGGGGCTGCGCGCAATATCGAAGAAGGCGGTTCGCTGACGATTATTTCCACTGCGCTGATCGATACCGGATCGCGGATGGACGAAGTTATCTTCGAGGAGTTCAAAGGCACCGGCAACTCGGAAATCATTCTCGACAGAAAGCTGGCCGATAAGCGGACCTGGCCGAGCATCGACATCACCAAATCCGGCACCCGTAAGGAAGAACTCCTGGTGGACAAGGGTACACTTTCCAAGATGTGGGTTCTTCGCCGGGTGCTGATGCCCATGGGCGTTACCGACGCCATGGAGTTCCTGCTTGAGAAGCTCAAGCATTCGAAGAACAACGCGGACTTCTTCGACGCCATGAACAGTTGACCGCTCGCGGTCAGCGTCAAGGAATCAGAACCGTAGACCCCGTTGTCTTGCGGCCTTCCAGGTCGGTGTGCGCTTGTGCGGCATCACGCAGCGGATAGGTCTGGTTGACGGAAATCTTGAGATGCCTGCGCTCCACCATGTCGAACAGTTCTTTGGCTGCGGATTGGAGATCCTCGGGTTTGGCCGTGTATGTCATGAGGGTCGGCCGGGTAAAGAAGAGAGAACCCTTTGCCGATAGGATCCCGGCGTCAAACGGTGGTAGGGGACCGGAAGCGTTACCGAAACTCACCATCATCCCAAGCGGCCTGAGGCAATCCAGCGAGCCCTCAAACGTATCTTTTCCGATTGAGTCATAGACGACGGGAACACCGGCGCCATCGGTGATTTCCCGCACCCGCGCCGTGAAATTTTCCTTCGTGTAGAGGATGGGAAAATCACAACCGTTTTCCCTCGCAAGGGCTGCTTTTTCCTCGGTGCCGACGGTGCCGATAACGGTGGCTCCCAGATGCTTGGCCCACTGACACGCCAGCAGCCCGACGCCGCCGGCGGCAGCGTGAATGAGGATGGTCTCGCCTGGTTGGACAGGGTAGGTGCGGCGCAGAAGATAATGTGCTGTCATCCCTTGAAGCATCATTGCGGCGGCTTGCTCGTCGGGGACGGTGTCGGGGATCTTGACCAAGCGATCCGCGGGCATGAGGCGGGCTTCGCAATAAGCGCCTGGGGGCGGGCTGGCGTAAGCGACGCGCTGTCCGAGGTTGAGGCCGGAAACGCCATCGCCGAGAGCGTCGACAATCCCGGCGCCTTCCAGGCCGATGATCGCTGGAAATGTCGGCAGGGGGTACAATCCGGAACGATGATAAACATCGATGAAATTGAGGCCAATCGCCGTGTGCCGTACCCGGACTTCCCCATAACCAGGGGTGCCAACGTCGACGGTTTCCCAGCGCATGGCGTCTGGTCCGCCGGCTTCATGGATGCGAATAGCCTTGGTCATGTGTCCTCCCGAAGGTCATGGTTCATGGGTTGAGTGCGTATTGAACCGTAGAAAATCCTGGAGCGTTTTCCAAGCAAAGTAAGGCATTCTTGGTGTCGACGCCGGAACCACCGGAAAATCCCACGAGAGCGTGTCCTGCGCCGACTACGCGATGGCACGGGATGACAATGGGCAATGGGTTTCGCCCGCAGGCAGTGCCGACGGCGCGCGCGCTGGTGTTCAAGGCTGCTGCTACGTCGCCGTAGGTTTCGATCGAACCATAAGGAATATGCTGCAGGTGCCGCCAGACGTTCCGCTGGAAGGCCGTGCCGACCGGGCGAACCGGGAGGTCAAAGGCGATGGGCGCGCCGTCGAAATACGCATCGATCTGCCGGCGGGCCGCATCGAGAAGAGGTGTGGCTCCGTCATCGGAGGCCTGGCCCCACTCAATGGCAACCAAGGCATCGGTATCCTGGAAGAGCGTGAGGAAACCGACCGTTGTGTTGAATGACACGTGCGGCATGGTCGGCGTCAGCCATGCAAGAGTTGCTGCTGCAACTCCGCGACGGTGGTTACCGGAAGGCCGCACGTGGGGCCGGCGCACACATAGGCCGTGGAGAGTGCGTCCACTTGCGTCTTTCCCGCTGCAGGGTGGTGCTTGGGCAAGGAGGCCCCAGGCGCGAGCACTGTGATGATCTTAGAACAACGAGGGGCGGAAATGGCGGCCTTACGCAAGTCCTGGGTCAAAGGAGCCTCAACGTCGCCGATGATGGCAATTTGCAAGGGATCGGAGAGGTATTGAGATGCGGAGAGCAAACCGGGGACGCTGAGCAAATAGTTTGGATTGTCATTGGAGAAGAGAATAATGAGAGCCTCGGCGCGGTTGCGGAAGTCGTCGTCACCGGTAAGGGCGTAAAGACGGCCAAGAACTTCGAGCATGACACCGTTCCCGGAGGGCGTGGCATTGTCCGCGGCGGATTTGGATCGGGTGATGACATCCGTGGTGTCGTCGGCGGAGAGAAAATAGCCGGAATTGGCATCGTCCCAGAAATGGCGGTTGGCGACGTCGACCCAGCTTTTCGCATGGTCTAGATACACCGGATCGGCGGAGACCTCGTACAAGGCCAGTGCGGCGCGGGACATGTTGGCGTAGTCGTCGATGACGCCCGGATGGCGGGCCTGGCCGGCACACCAGACGTGGCGAAGGCGGCCATTGTGTTCCATGTTTTGAGTGACAAAGGTAAACGCATTTGTGGCCGCGTCCAGCCAGGCGGGCTGGTCGTAGACGGCCGATGCTTTCGCGAGCGCCGCAATCAACATGCCGTTCCAATCGGCGAGCACTTTGTCATCACGCTGGGGAGGCACGCGGTCGGCGCGGACAGCGAGCAGTTTGGCCCGGCAAGCCGCAAGGGTGGCTTCCAGGGCAGGGGAACCGAATTCGGCGGTGCCGGTCCGGTTCAGAATGGTACTTCCTTCCCAGTTGCCACCCGGACTCACGTCGTATGCATCTTTGAATGTCGCGGCATCGGAGCCAAGGACGCTATCGATCTCCGGTTCGGTCCAGACATAGTACTTTCCCTCGACACCCTCGCTGTCGGCGTCGAATGCACTGGTGAAAGCAAAAGTGGCGTTGTCCGGGTGATCGGCGCGCATATCGGTGAGAAGCCATTCGACGGTTTCCGATATGCGGACGGCGTAGAGGGGATTCTGAGTTTCGAGCCAGACGTCGGTCATCAAATCGATAAGCAACGCATTGTCGTACAACATTTTTTCGAAATGGGGCGCGAGCCAATGTTCGTCGGTGGAATACCGGGCGAAGCCGCCGCCGAGGTGATCATAGATGCCGCCTTGGCACAAGGATGTGAGCGTGGTTACGACGGGGTCGCGGTAAGCTGTGGTTTGTGTGCGCTGGTAGGAGTCCCACAAAAACCGGAAGAAGATCGGTTGGGGAAATTTCGGCGCACCCACCGTACCGCCGGCGACGGGATCGACAAGCCGGAGGGCTGTTGCCGCCGCCTGGTCGAGCAGAGCTGGTGTTATCCCAGTGCCCGATGGCGGGTTGGCGAGACGCGTGAGGGCATCGCGCAGGGCGACGACATTCTGGTTGATCTTATCCGGTTGGGCATGAAAGGCGTTTGCCACGCCCGACAGGAGCTCGGGAAAAGCAGGGCGGCCAAAGCGGGGTGTGGGAGGAAAGTAGGTACCGCCGAAAAAGGGTTCGCCTTCGGGCGTTAGAAACATGGTCAACGGCCAACCGCCCTGCTGCCCGGTGAGCGCGAGCGCGGATTGGTATAGGGAATCGATGTCCGGCCTTTCCTCGCGGTCGACTTTGATATTGACAAAAAGGTCATTCATGCGGGCGGCGATGTCGGCGTCTTCAAAGCTCTCGTGCGCCATGACATGGCACCAGTGGCAAGCGGAATAACCGACGGACAGGAGGATCGGCTTGTTCTGTTTCTTGGCTTCGTCCAACGCTTCGTCATTCCACGGGCGCCAGTGGACGGGGTTGTCCTGGTGCTGGAGAAGGTAGGGACTGGTTTCCTGGGAAAGAAGGTTCGCCGACATGGAGATTTTCCAGTAAAAGGTTAAATGGCTGGCAAGGCGATGGGAGATACGTTGCGGAATTGGGCCCGCATGCTTAATTTGGCGTTATTGGGTAAGCCTGCAAGTCCCAAGGGCCTGGAACCGCTTGGAAATATGGCTTATTCGCTCGACAACAGGTGGCGATAACAGGGGGCAAGGAAAGGTTAGGCACGATGAAGGTTCATATCGACATTGATTGTACACCCGAAGAGGCGCGGACACTCTTCGGACTTCCCGATGTTAAACCGATGCAAGCGGCGTTGCTCAAGGACGTTGAAGAGCGAATGCGGAAGGCGCTGGCGTCCACCGAGCCCGAGGCGTTGATGAAGATGTGGATGCCGTTGGGAATTCAAAGCTTTGAGCAATGGCAGAATTTCCTGTGGTCGAGATTTACCGGGGCGGCGGACAAGACCGAAAAAGAGGAAAAGAAAGCGAAGGAATAAGGTTTTGGAGAACGAAAGCCATGACGCTGAGCTCTATTATCGGTGCCACGTCTTTTGCTGCGTGAACGAACGGCCCGAGAAACATCCCCGAGGATCGTGCTCGCGCCGTGGCTCCGTTCGGCTGAGAAACTACATGAAGGCGCGGGCCAAGGAGTTAGGTCTGGAAAAAGTGCGGGTGAACGCATCCGGCTGCCTTGATCGCTGCGAGCTCGGCCCCACCATGGTGATTTATCCGGAAGGCGTTTGGTACCGTTACGAAACCTTGGAAGATGTCGACGAAATCCTCGACGTCCACCTGGGCGGCAAGGGCCGGGTGCAACGGCTTTTATTGAACGTCACGGACGGGTCATGCGGTTCGGAATGAACCCCAAGGCATAGCCGGCACGGCGAATTCGCTATGGATACAATATTTGCGGTTGCGAGCGGCGGTGGCCGGGCCGGGGTTGCCATTATCAGGGTCTCCGGACCGCGCTCGGGTGAAGTTTTGGAAAGACTTACCCATAGGCAGCTGCCGAGACCAAGGATGGCGGCGCGGCGGCCGATCGAGGCGGCTTCGGGAGACGTTCTCGATGAAGCGCTGGTCCTCTGGTTTCCAAAACCCCAGAGTTTTACCGGAGAGGACGTCGCCGAGTTACACGTACATGGCGGGATGGCGGTCGTCGCTGGCGTGCTCGACGCATTGGCTGCCGAGGATGGTTTGCGTCCGGCCGATGCGGGGGAATTCACGCGGCGGGCATTCGAGAACGGCAAGCTGGATCTGACGGCGGCCGAAGGCCTAGCGGACTTGGTGAATGCTGAGACCGAGGCCCAGAGACTTCAAGCGCTGCGGCAATTGGGCGGGGCGCTTGGTAACATCTACGAATCATGGCGCGAGCGCTTGGTGAGAGCGAGTGGACATCTGGAAGCGACGATCGATTTTTCCGACGAAGAGCTGCCGCAGGACGTGGACGCTCAGGTCTATGAGGACGTGGGGTCGCTTAGGCGGGAGATCGACGAACACTTGTCGGATGAAGGCCGCGGGGAGCGAATAAGAGAGGGAATTCGGCTCGCGATCATCGGCCCACCGAACGCAGGGAAATCGAGCATTCTGAATATGTTGGCGAAAAGGGACGCGGCGATCGTGTCCCCGCATGCCGGAACAACTCGCGACGTGATCGAGGTGCCGCTGGATGTGGGCGGGTTTCCTGTAATCGTGGCCGACACGGCGGGGATGAGGGATGCGGCGGGGGAGATCGAGGAAGAAGGCGTGCGGCGGGCCCGGACGCAAGCGGAGATGGCGGATCTGAAGCTGGCGATATTTGATGGCGCGCTGTGGCCGGAAGTGGATACGGAGACGCGGTCGCTGGTTGACGGGAACACGATCGTCGTGGTGAATAAGTCTGATCTCGGAAAAGTGGGCGAGACAGAGGATGTTGGCGGCATGAAGGCCCTCCCGATCTCGGCGTTGACCGGGCGGGGCGTAGACGGACTGATGGGCTGTATCGAGCAGGCGGTTCGTGATCGCTTTTCCCAATCGGAGTCGGCGGGGCTGACGAGAGTGCGGCACCGAACGGCGCTGATGGAGTGTGAAGAGGCCCTGGCGCGGTGTACTAGGGAAGCGGATGTGGAGGTGGCGGCGGAGGATCTGCGATTGGCGGCGCGGGCGTTGGGGCGGATTACCGGGAGGGTGGATGTGGAGGATGTCTTGGATGTGATTTTCCGCGACTTCTGCATTGGGAAGTGATGTTTCACGTGAAACACACGGACAGGGATTATATGGAGACATGGCGGATAGCTAAGGAATACGGCGCGGAATGAAAAAATACGACGTCATTGTTGTGGGCGGTGGGCATGCCGGATGCGAGGCAGCCGCGGCTGCTGCGCGGATGGGCGCACACACTGTGCTGGTTACCCATCGTTTCGACAGCGTCGGGGATATGTCGTGTAACCCGGCCATCGGTGGTTTGGCGAAAGGGCAGTTGGTGCGAGAGGTGGATGCCCTCGATGGACTGATGGCACGCGCGATCGATCGCGCCGGCATCCAGTTCCGCATCCTGAACCGGAGTAAGGGGCCGGCAGTGCGAGGCCCCCGCGCCCAGGCGGATAGAGGGCTTTACAAGCGGGCGATGCAGGACTTGCTGCGGGAGCAGGCAAACCTTGAGATCCTGGAGGCCAGCGTCGAGGACCTGATCTTTGAGGGAGCGGGCGGAGTCGCGGGTGTGAAGAACTTAGGCGGGGAAATCCTGCGCGCCGGCGCGGTTGTGATCACCACCGGGACATTCCTGCGCGGGATGATCCATATCGGGAAAACTCAAATTCCGGCCGGGCGGGCGGGAGATCCTCCGGCGGTGGCGCTGGCGTATAGTTTCAGAAGATTGGGATTTAGGCTCGGGCGCTTGAAAACGGGAACGCCGCCAAGGTTGGATGGCCGCACCATTCAGTGGGATGGGCTGCAAGTCCAGGAAGGGGATACGCCGCCGACGCCTTTTTCTTTTCTGACGGATCGAGTTGAGACGCCGCAGATCAATTGTCATATCACCAGCACCTTGCCGGAAACGCACGCCGTGATCCGCGATAACCTGCATGTGGCACCGTTATATTCGGGTCAGATCGAAGGCAGGGGGCCACGCTACTGCCCATCAATCGAAGACAAGGTCGTCCGTTTTGCAGATCGGGAGCGGCACCAAATTTTCCTTGAGCCGGAAGGCCTTAATGACCACACGGTATATCCCAACGGAATTTCCACGTCTTTACCCAAGGATCTCCAGGCCGAAATGTTGAAGACAATCCCGGGTCTGGAAAAGACCGTTATGATGAAGCCCGGATATGCCATTGAGTATGACTTCGTCGACCCGCGCGAACTTGCGCCAACCCTTGAGACGCAAAGGGTGCGACGCCTGTTCCTGGCGGGGCAAATCAACGGCACCACGGGCTATGAAGAAGCGGCGGGTCAAGGGCTGATGGCCGGGGTGAACGCGGCGTTGGCGGCGAGCGGCGGCGAGGGGGTCACGCTGGATCGATCGGAGGCCTATATTGGGGTCATGATCGACGATCTCGTAACGCGCGGAACCACCGAACCCTATCGGATGTTCACGTCGCGGGCGGAGTACCGTCTGTCTTTACGGGCGGACAACGCGGACCAGCGGCTGACCCGCAGAGGGGGCGCCTGGGGGGTGGTCGGTGACCGCCGTGCCCGGGAGTTTCATGATAAGGAGCAAGAACTTGACGCGGGCCGGGCTCTCCTTTCCCGCTTGAGCGGGTTTCCCGGTCAGCTTAGGGATAAAGGGCTGTCCGTTAACGACGACGGGCAGAAAAGGACCGCACTGGAGCTGTTGGGCCACGCACAGATGGAGATTGAGAGATTGCGGCGAGCGTGGCCGGAAATGTCCGGGATTTCGGACGAAGTTCTGGAGCAGCTGCAAAACGACGCAAGATACGCCGGGTATCTGGGGCGCCAGGAAGCGGACATTCGCGCCTTCAAACGCGACGAGAATCTAGAGATCCCCGAGGAAGTGGATTTTAACACTCTTGCGGGTTTGTCTAACGAAGTGCGTGCGAAATTGGCGGCTGCGCGTCCCGCGACATTAGGCGCGGCGTCTCGCATTCCGGGTGTGACCCCTGGCGCTCTGACGGTTCTGCTGGGGCACGTCCGGCGGCGGAACAAGGGCGAAGAAGGCCAAGCGGGCAATGATCGTCTGAGCGCGTAGTCGGGAGCATCGTGTTTCACGTGAAACACAAACTGTCCTCTTCGGACTTCAAAACACTCACGGGCACAAATGATGATGTCCTTGCGCGCCTCGAGCTCTATCTTGAGGTGCTGCAAAAATGGAACCGTCGCATAAACCTGGTCGGCTCGGACTCCCTGTCGGATCCCTGGCGACGACATTTCGTCGATTCGGCCCAACTGATCCCGCTGCTACCTGAAAGGAGCTCCGTTGTCGTGGATCTCGGGAGCGGTGCGGGGTTTCCGGGGCTTGTTCTGGCCATCATGACGTCGGCTCGCGTGCATCTGGTAGAAAGCAATGCGAAAAAGTGCGGTTTTCTAAGGGAAGCAGCCCGACTAACGGGAACGACTGTCGACATTCATAACAAACGAATCGAGGACCTAGACATCGGCAATGTGGATGTGGTTACGGCACGCGCCTGCGCATCTCTCGAAAAGCTACTAAATTTTGCGTCACCGCTCTTGTCTGACACAGGATTTAGTATATTCTTAAAAGGTAAATCCGCGGAGACGGAATTGACGGAGGCACGGAAAAGGTGGAAGATGCACACCACGACCATCCCCAGTCGATCCGATTCTCAAGGGGTCATTCTCAAAATCTCACGTATCGGGCCTCGCCATGAAACCTGAACACGGCCCTCTAAAGCCTTCCGGGCCTCGCGTTATCGCCATTGCCAATCAAAAAGGCGGGGTTGGCAAGACCACCACGGCGATCAATTTAGGCACGGCTCTGGCCGCCACAAAGAAGCGCGTGGTCATCCTGGATCTTGATCCGCAAGGAAACGCCAGCACCGGCTTTGGCATCGAACGCACCGATCGGCAGCTCAATGTCTATCACCTATTGATTGGGCAGGCGACCGTTGCCGAGGCCATAAAGGAAACCGATATTCCCGGCCTGTCGATCGTTCCGTCAGGCGTTGATCTGTCGGGAGCGGAAATCGAGCTGGTGGGGATGGAAAATCGTGAATTCTATCTCAAGAAGGCCATTGGTCGCGGTGCCGAGGATTTCGATTATGTGCTGATCGACTGCCCGCCGGCACTGGGACTTCTGACCCTCAACGCCCTGGCCGCCGCTGATGCCCTCCTGGTGCCCCTACAGTGCGAGTTTTTCGCGCTCGAAGGGATCAGTCACTTGCTTCGGACCGTGGAGCGCGTCAAGCGGACGGTCAATCCCACTCTCGAGATACAAGGGATTGTGTTGACAATGTTCGATAGCCGCAATCGATTGTCCGACATGGTGGCTTCCGATGTTCGAGCCCATTTCGGCGACAAGGTCTACAAAACCGTGATCCCGCGCAACGTCCGGGTATCCGAAGCGCCGTCCCATGGACGCCCGGTGCTCATCTATGACATCAACTGCGCCGGCTCGCGCGCATACCTCCACCTTGCCGGTGAGGTCTTGCGGCGCGAACGGCTGGCGGTGGCCTGATGGCGGCCGAAGCAAAGCGCCCAAACCTCGGTCGAGGCTTGTCGGCGCTGCTTGGCGGCGAGGAGAACGAAGACTATGCCAAGCTCGACCGCGTGCGATCCTACAAGACAATAGAAATTGACCTCCTGCGGCCAAGCGAATTTCAACCCCGTCAGCGTATGGACGAGGAACACCTGGATGATCTGGCACGCTCCATCGCCGAGAAAGGCATCTTGCAGCCTATTCTGGTGCGCCGGCATCCCGACGAAGCGAACGTCTTTGAAATCATCGCCGGTGAGCGACGCTGGCGCGCCGCGCAAAAAGCACAGCTCCATGAAGTTCCGATCGTTATCAAGGAGCTGGATGATCGAGAAGCCCTCGAAATCGCCTTGGTGGAGAACCTCCAGCGACAGGACCTGTCGCCCCTGGAGGAGGCCGACGGGTATCGGCGCCTGATGGAAGAATTCAGCCATACCCAAGAAGATCTGGCGCGGAGCATCAGTAAGAGCCGCAGCCATGTCGCCAACACCATGCGCCTGCTTAACCTTCCCGAACCGGTCAAAGCGATGCTCGACACCGGGGCGTTGAGCGCTGGCCACGCCCGGGCATTGCTGACCGCCGCCGAACCCGCGGCGTTGGCGGAGGCGGTGGTCAAACGCGGACTGAACGTGCGTCAAACGGAGAAACTTGCCAAGAGCGTCAGCGGTGTTTCCAAACCCAGCCGTGCGGCGCCGCAGAAAGACACCGATACCTTGGCGCTGGAGCGCGATCTCAGCAACCTTCTGGGTCTCGATGTGGAGATCAAGTTCCAGGGTACCGGAGGATCGCTGATCCTTCACTATCGGTCGCTGGATCAGCTTGACGAGGTGCTGCAGCGCTTGAGCCACGGATCCCATGGAACGGCCGGCGCCCTCAATAGCTCGGCGGATGATCCGGGACAAGGTCCAGCGGAAGCGGACGGCTTCGATAATGCCGGTACCGAAGATGAAGGACGTTCCGAAGGTTGATCAGCGCGGCGCGGCCGCGCTTCGGGCCGCCACCGCCAATCGAATAAGCGTCCGGCCGCAAACCGCTTCTGCCGGAAGGCCCGTCGTCTTGCAATCCATCTCGGCCTCGGTGACCAACCCTATAGCGCTGTTCAGTCGCTTTTCGTCCCAGCGCCGCAACTGCTCTCGAAACGCATCCTTGACGCCAAAAAACACCGGCGGACGCAAAGCCTGCATGGCTTGATCCGCGGATCGACCCCCGGACATCAATCCCCGCGCCATATGAAGTCGTGTCAAATGCCGGCTCACCGACCGTAAGATGCCGACCGGTTGTGCGCCTTCCGCCAGTGCTTTTTCCAATGCTCGGTCGAGCGCCGGTGAATCACCGCTAAATGCCGCATAGACAACGGAGTCGATGGAGGCGCGCGTACTGTCGCCCACCGCCATTTCGGCGTCTTCGAGCGTTACCATCCCCGGTCCGCCTTTATACAACGCCAATTTCTCCAGTTCCCGGCGGGTAACACCTCGATCGCCACCCAAATTCGCAACCAGAAAGGAGATCGCTTCGGGCGACGCTCGGAGGTCGTGATCAGAGAGAATTTCGTGAACCAACTGATCAAGCTTACTCTCGTTGTCCAGATAGCACGGCAACGCCACGGTATCGGCGGCGCCTTCGAAAATCTTTCGCAGAGATGACCGTGCCGCGAGTTCGCCGGCCTCAACGATGACCAGCGCGTCGGTCTTTTCGGATTCTACGAATCTGGCAAAGTGCTCAGAAAGCGAATCAGTGGCGCCTCGGACCCGAACCACCCGACGCCCCCCTGAAAACGACAGAGCGGCTGCTTCGTCTGTCAGAAGTGTTAGGTCGCTCTTCAACGCCTCCACCGGTATTTCAACAGAACGGAAAGGATCGGAAGGATCTTCCGTGACCACCGAAAGCAACGCATCCGATCGTTCTTTGACCAATCCGCGATCGGCGCCATAAACAAGAACGGCACGAACGCCGGGATCGGGTCTCCGCACGAATGACTCGATTCGGCCAGCGCTCAATTTCATGGTTGCCCCGCCTGCTCTAAATTATTGCTCTACCTGGCGCTCAGGCCGGGTCCCTCCCGGTAAAATAGGCCCCC
>CAKZLS010000507.1 GCA_937127205.1 uncultured Rhodospirillales bacterium | reverse complement strand
TCCGCAATGTCACAGCCCTGCCGGAAGTAGGCCACGACCTGACGCGGCGCGAGCCAGAACGGCAGTTTCCCGGGCACCCCCGGCGCAGGCACCACCAGCACCTGGTCCCGGGTGATGTCCACGATCTGCCAGGTGGACGCCCCCAGCGTTTCGGCCTTGATGATCTGCTCCTTCGGCAGCTCGCCGACCCGCTGAGACAAATCCCGGATCATGAACGGCATGATGCCGAGGACGATCAGCGCCACCTTGGACACCTCGCCGAGACCCAGCGCGATGAACAGGATGGGCAGCAACGCCATCGGCGGGATCATCGAGACAACGGCGATGAACGTGGCCAGACCGGCCCGCACGTAGGGCAGCAGCCCGATGGCGATGCCGAAAACCAGCCCGCCGGCGGTGGCGAAGCCAAGCCCAAGTGCGAGCCGCCCCAGGCTGGCGGCGGTATCGACCCAGAGCAACAGATCGCCCGTGCGCCGGTCCGGCTCGAAGGCCATGCGGACAATGGCGTCGCCGAAGCTGGCGAAGGACGGCAACAGCTTGTCGTTGGGGTTCTCGGCAAGCCGCATGCCGGACGCAGTTGCATAGGCGGCAATGACGATCACAAACGGGAGGATGGCCAAGTAGAAGCCGCCCACCCGTCCCGGATGCCGGTTGATCAGGCGACGCACCGCCTAGAGCTTTCCGTCGGCCGCCAGCGCCATGTACTCCGCCGTGAAGCGGAGCTTGGTGTTATCCGCGTCGCCGATGACCTTGCCGTCGGGAAAGGCGATACCAACGGCATCCACCGAAGCGGCCCCTTCACCGAGCAGACCGTGTTCGAACGAGAAGGTTCGGACACGATCCATTGTCTTGGGCAGCTCCGCGCTTTTCGCGAAGGACACGGCCGCCGCCGGTTCGTAGAACATTTTCGTGGTCTTGAGCTGGCTGTCGTAGCCGGCGAGATCGGTGCCAGCCGCCTCCGCCATCAGCGTCCGCGCCTGGATGGCTTTGGCGTCGGTTCCCGACATAATGGTCATTACTTCGTACCACGCGCCGACCAGCGCTTTGCCGAGCTTGGGATTGTCCTTGAGGGTGTCGGACGAGACCACCATCAGGTCGATGATTTCCCCCGGGATGTCGGAAGAATCGAATACCTTGGCGGCCCCTGGGACTTTGGTCACTTCCGAGAGTTGCGGGTTCCAGGTGACCACGGCGGTAACGTCGTCGGAACCGGTAAACGCCGAGACGATGTCGGCATCCGACGTGTTGACCACCGTCAAGTCGCGCTCGCGCAAACCGACGCTGTCGAGGGCGCGGGCCAACAGATAATGGGACACCGACAACTCCACCAGATTGACTTGCCGGCCCTTGAGGTCGGCGACCGTGTCACCCTCTTTAAGGACAACGCCGTCATTGCCGTTGGAGAAGTCGCCGACAATCAGCGCCGTCGAGTCGACGCCGCCGGCCGCGGGAATGGTCAGGGCATCCATGTTGGTCATGACACAGCCGTCGAACGCACCGGCGGTATATTGGTTGATGGACTCGATGTAGTCGTTGATCTGAACGATCTCGACATCGATGCCGTACTTGTCGGCCCACTTTTTCATGATCCCGCTGTCGGCGGCGTAGCCCCAGGGCATCCATCCGACATAGATGGACCAAGCGACCCGGAACGAGGTTTTTTCTTCGGCGCGCGCATCTACATTGCCGGTGACGGTCAGGACCGCCGCCATGAGCAGCGCCGACAAGAACGTCCGCCAAGATACCATCATCATTGCCCTCCGTTTTCCCTCTTGCGGTTGGTGGATGGGCCAATCGATGACGGCGATCCGAACGGAGACGGCGTCCATGCGACCAGCCCGTCGCACAACGAGTCTCCCGGGCTTTTGTCCCGCCGTGGCTCCGCACCGCCGATGCACGCATCGACTGGGCGGGAGCGCGCCTCTCGGACCAGACACCGCCGCGACGCGGCCGGAACCCTAGGCGCATTATGAGACTAAAGGTGCAAGCCGCGTGCCAGTCCACCGTGCGGCGGATTCCGGCCGATAAGATGGACATAGCGGTCAGGAATTGCCCATTTGTACGGCAATCATAGAAGATCGCCTATTATTTGGGCTATTCGTTCGGATTGCGAAAATCGTGGACGGAAGGATAGTTGCCCAAACTCTGTGCGTTGTTGACT
Source organism: uncultured Rhodospirillales bacterium (assembly GCA_937127205.1). Taxonomy (GTDB): domain Bacteria; phylum Pseudomonadota; class Alphaproteobacteria; order Rhodospirillales; family Defluviicoccaceae; genus CAKZLS01. The sequence continues at coordinate 1,457 of CAKZLS010000507.1, read as the reverse complement.
CCCCGCACGATGGCGTCGGCGGTAACGTCGGAAGCGACGGCGCCGAGGGTCAATAGATTCACCTCGGCGTCGCTTTCGCCCGTGGCCAACACGAAGATGGTGTCGCCGTCGAGCGGGGTATGGGCGGGAGAAATGGCCCGGGCCATGCCATCGTGGGCCATCCGCGCTACCTTGGTGGCTTCCGCCTGAGTGAGGCGCGCGTTGGTGGCGACGACGCCGATGGTGGTGTTGCTGAGCCGCAAAGCGCTGTCGAACAGGCCGGTGGTCATCAGCGCGCGGGCGTCGCCGAGCACGTTGGGCTTGGGATGGCGGACACCGGCGATCACCTGCCCGGTTGCGGGGTCGATGATATCGCCGACCGCATTGACCGCGATCATTGCCGCCGCGACGATGCCATTGGATAATTTTACGGCCTTTGTGCCGAGACCGCCCCCTTCATGGCGGTATCGAGGCCCGCGAGCTTACCCACGGTCGCGCCGGCGCCGGCGCCGACGTTGCCCTCGGCGACCGATCCCGACGACGCGCGCTCCGCCGCTTTATAGCCCTAGTCCCGGCCCGGATGGTTGTCGGGCACATCGGAAACGCCCAGGTCGAACAGCACGGCGCCGGCGACGATGGGCACGACCTGGCCGACGATCTCGACGCCGATGCGGTGATCGGCCAAATAGCGCATCACCCCCGATGCCGTGTCCAGCCCGAAGGCGCTGCCGCCCGATAGCGCCACGGCATGGATCTTCTGCACCGTGTTGACCGGATCGAGCAGCGCGATCTCGCGGGTGCCCGGCGCGCCGCCGCGCACATCCACACCCGCCACCGCGCTCTCGCGGGCCAGCACCACCGAACATCCCGAAGCGCCATTGGCGACCTCGCAATGCCCCACTTCGATGCCCGGTACGGCGGTGAGTCCAAAGTCGAGCGGTGGTGTATTCATAACGACGTGCTTTCCTTGACTGACAGCAGATCCGACGGCAATCGATCGCCAAATCTACAATCGTTGCCGGTTAAGGCAAATCGTCAAGGCGCCAATGTCGTCTCGATCTCTTGTCGGAGTTCGTCGAGTTGCTCTTGGATCGATCGAACGCGCTCGAGAAGCCGATTGCGGGGGCTCTCCGTTTGCCGTTCGCTCGACTGATCGAGATAGGTAATCCCCAGTTTGTCGTTCGACGACCAAACCACCGCACACGGGCGTTTGGCTCCGCCCTCAATCGCGAGCATGAACGTCGGGGGCAACTCCACGTAGCCGGGAAGCTGCACGCCGGCACCGGTTTCCGACGTGTTGCGGATTGTGCACTCGACGACGCAATGACCATTGTCGAAGATGATCTTTCCCTTTTTTAGAGTGGAAACCCGCTTGCTGTGCCTTTGTTCCAAGCGCACCAAGTTCTCGTTGGTCAGCGACATTGTATCAGCCTTAAGTTCGACATAGTGAGCATGGGGTGGCCGAATAGGGATCCGGC
>CAKZLS010000506.1 GCA_937127205.1 uncultured Rhodospirillales bacterium | reverse complement strand
CGGACGTCACGGGCGAGATCGGGCGAGCCCTTGCTCCCGGCGACGGTAGAAAAGCGCACAAACGCGGGCACCCGATCGCCGGCGCGCGCGAACACGTCCGCCTTGGTGATATCCGACAGCGACTCGTACGTCTCGAAGAACCCGTGAGCGCCGTATCCTCGGGCATGGACCACCCGTTCCGGAATGCGCTCATGGTCGAAATGAAAAATCTTTTCACGGAGGTGAAAATCTTCGAGAAGGGTTGGACCGCGTGCGCCGGCTTTAAGGGAGTTCTGATCATCGGCAACCGGAATGCCTTGTTGAGTGGTCATCACCGCGCTGGCGCCGTCGGCCGTTTGGTGCAGTTCGCCGCCAGATCCAGTTGTTGCGGTCGCGGTGATTGGGTAATCTTTTGCCATTCCGGCCTCCTCGTTTCGGCGCATAAGATGGAGCGCACCCCGCGCTCGAACCATCGGGTGCAGCAGCTTGTTATGTCTTGGAAACGACCTCGGCCCTGGTTGGTTCCCCAAGCATGCGCCGTTTCATTCGCAACATCAGGAATCCTCTGATGCAGCACTCGTCCACCTACCGCTTCCGGAGCATTCATGAACACACCGAACAATAAATCCGGCACCAATCACAAATTGAGCGACACCGAACAAGCTTCCGTGGAGAAGCGTTTACGCCCGCGCGTTCCCATGCTGTACGAAATCATTCGGCAGGAAGGCGAATCGGAGCTCAACCGGCCCCTATCCGGTCTGTGGTGGTCGGGCGTCGCGGCCGGCCTGTGCATTGGCTTCTCGATGATTGCCGAGGGACTGTTGCAAGCATACTTGCCCGACACGGACTGGCGTCCCTTGGTGGAAAATTTCGGCTATTCCGTCGGGTTCTTGATCGTGGTTCTGGGCCGCCAGCAGCTGTTCACCGAGAACACCATTACCGCCGTCCTTCCGGTCATGGCCGAAAAATCGCTGAAAAACTTCTTGTGCATGCTGCGCCTGTGGGGCGTGGTGCTGGCCGCGAACATCGCCGGGGCGTTCTTGTTCGCGGCGTTTTGCAGTCTGGATGGCATATTCTCGGCGGAGGTCCAAAACGCTTTCTCCGTCA
>CAKZLS010000505.1 GCA_937127205.1 uncultured Rhodospirillales bacterium | reverse complement strand
GAATCCGTTCCGCGGCGAGAAGAACACCAACTGGGAAGGCGGCTGGCGGGTACCGGCCATGGTGCGCTGGCCAGGCAACATCGAAGCCGGGGCCGTTTCCAACGACATCATGCACCACATGGACTGGCTGCCCACCTTCCTGGCGGTGGCCGGCGATCCGGACATGAAGGCGCAACTCAAGGACGGCGGCGTGACGTCGCTAGGCCGCGAGTACAAGGTTCATCTGGACGGCTATAACTTTCTGCCATACCTGACCGGGCAGGAAGAAAAAGGCCCGCGCAAGGAGATCTTCTATTTCTCCGACGACGGCGACCTGACGGCACTCCGCTACAACGATTGGAAGCTGATCTTCATGGAGCAGCGGGCCGTGGGGACTTTGAAGGTGTGGGCCAATCCATTCACGCCGCTGCGCATGCCGTTGATGTTCAACCTGCGGCGTGATCCTTACGAGCGGGCCAGCATCACGTCCAATACCTATTACGACTGGGTGCTCGATCACGCTTTCGCCCTGGTGCCGGCGCAGGCGTACGTGGGGCAGTTCCTGGCGACCTTCAAGGACTTCCCGCCGCGCCAGAAGGCGGCGAGCTTCAGCCTCGACCAGGCAATGGAAAAACTAGAGACGCCGTCGGGCGCACAGTAGGTCACTCTCGGAAAAGATAGCGTCGCCTCGGATCGGGGCGGCGCTTTTTCGTGCACAATGGAGGTGAGATGAGGAGCACGCTTGTAATGGTCGTTTGGCTGTTGTCGGTGCTTCCGGGGGCGGCCGCCGCGGACCCGTTGCCGTCGTGGAACGACGGCCCGGCCAAGGCGGCCATCATCGAATTCGTCGACGCGGTGACGGCGGAAGGCGGCGCCGACCATGTACCGCCGGAACAGCGGATCGCCGTATTCGACAACGACGGAACGCTGTGGGCGGAACAGCCGATGTATGTCCAACTGGCCTTCGCGCTGGACCGGGTCGAAAAGTTGGCGCCCGAGCACCCGGAGTGGAAGGACACGCAGCCATTCAAGGCGGTTCTCGAAAACGACCGCGAGGCGCTGGCTGCCTCCGGGATGGAGGGTGCGGTGCAAATCCTCATGGCGTCTCACGCGGGCATGACCTCCGACGACTTCTCCAAAATCGTCACCGACTGGCTGGCGACGGCGCGCCACCCGCGCTTCGACCGGCCATATACCGAGCTTGTCTACAAACCGATGCTCGAGATCCTCGTATATCTCCGCAGCAACGGCTTCAAAACGTTTATTGTCTCGGGCGGGGGCATCGAATTCATGCGGCCCTGGGCGGAGGCGGTTTACGGGATCCCGCCGGAGCACGTTGTCGGTTCTTCCATCAAGACGGCGTTCGAAGTCCGGGACGGCAAGCCGGTCATCGTTCGCCTGCCGGAAGTGGACTTCATCGACGACAAGGCCGGCAAGCCGGTGGGCATCCACAAGTTCATCGGACGACGGCCAATCGCGGCGTTCGGCAACTCGGACGGCGATCTGCAAATGCTGCAGTGGACCACGGCGGGAGACGGACGGCGGCTTGGCGCGATCATACATCACGACGACGCGAATCGGGAGTACGCCTATGATCGCGACAGCCATGTGGGACGCCTGGACAAGGCTCTCGATCAGGCGCCCGATGCCGGCTGGGTGGTCGTTTCCATGGAATCGGATTGGAACGCGGTGTTCCCGGCGCAATGATCGTCGCTGGTGCTATCAAAACAGCAGAAGCCGTTTCATCACCTTGAACAGCTCCTTGAGGGGCAATTGCGTGGCGCCGGCGACCATCAGCGGCAGCAGCGCGGCGGCCGAAACCGGCAGCAGCGCCTTGCGGCTGAACACGAATGTCGACAGCTTTCGGGCCGCCGCGAATTCCTTGGAAGGGTCGGGAATGTCGCCGACGGGCGTCGGCTCGGCGTCCCCGGCGGCGCTCAAGTTGCGGCCGAGGAGCGCGCGCTCGGCGGCGCGATGATGCCGGGTCGCCTGGGAACTGCAGGTGAGCAGCGTTCGTTCCCTGAGGTCCGAGAGCGGCTTGGCAAAGGCTTGCAGCGGAAAGGCCATCAGCGCGAGCACGATCAACAGCCAGCCGGCCATGACACAGCCGTAGGTGGCCGGGGCGAGGCCGCCCGACAGGAGTTGCTCGGCGATGCCGGCGGCCAGCACGCAACTCATCGCGAAGACGAAGGTGGCGTAGGCGTTGGGGTATTGGCCGATGAACGCCAGTCCGGCGTTGCCATCGGGATGGGTCGCCACCAGGCGCAACTCGAGCCCGGCGATATCGCGCAGCAGCATCGCCCAAACCACCAGCCGCCACAGCCAGCGGAACAGCAGAAACCAGAAGATCGGACTGCTGACCACCACGCACCACCAGGCGGCCGCGGTCAGGGAGGATCCATCGGCCGACACCTGCACCGCCCACGACGAGGCATTCGCGTCTTGCATATTGATCGCCGAGAGCACGGCGAGGCCGACCGCGACGAGCAGGCAGACTGCCTCGGACAGGGGAGCGTCCCGCCGCTTCAAGGCTCTTGTTACCGCGGCCGCGGCCGGCTCGAACGATCCCGGTGCCAGAAGCGGCGCCTGGGCGAACTGCTTGAGATGAATGCGCAGCCGCTCCTCGACGTGCCGCTCCATCAGGATGAACAGGCCGACGGCGATGAAAAACCGCGCCCATGTGGCGGGAGCGAGGAGGTAGGGTTTGTTGGCGAACTGTCCAAAGGCGTCCCCGGCCACAAGGCTCAGCACCAGCGGCACGCCCCAGGCCAATCCCACGAAAATCGCCGCTCTCTTGCCGGACCGCTGTGCATCTTCGTGCAATAGGCGAAGCCGCTTCTGCAGTTCGTAAAAGGGGCCCCCCCGGGCCACGAGAAATTCGCCGATTTCCTTTTCTTCCGTGGTCATCGCCTTCTTGCCCGTATCCTAGCCAAGAAATTTCCTTACAATAAGGACCTTCGGAGCGTGCGGGAAGAGGCGATCAAGAAACGCCGTGTTGTCCATGCGGCGGGGATGAGCGTGAACGCCGAGGGGCGGCAAGCGGCACATGACTGGCAGCGGTACAGGGAAGGACAACGCATGCGCAAGATGTTCGTGATTCTCGCCCGTAATCCTGTGCAGGCCTTGGCTACGAACGCCTGGCTGGCAATGGTCCTTCTTTTCGGCGCCGCGGGCTTCGCGGCCAGTGCCCAGGAGCCGACCGAGGCGCCATCGGCCAGCGATGAAAGCGGCGGCTGGACGTTCAGCATCGCGCCCTATCTATGGGGCGGCGGGCTCAATGGCAGGGCCGGAGTGGGGCGGTTCGACGCCGACGTGGATGCGTCCTTCGGCGACATCTTCAAGGATCTCAACATCGGCGGCATGGCCCTTATGGAGGCGCGCCATGGCCGGTTGGGGCTTTTCGCTAACCCGCTGTTCATTCGCACCAAGTCCGATAGCAGCGGCGCCGTCGATACCGAGGTCACCAACGACACCACGATCGTCGCCGCGGGGGTTTCCTACCGGATCGTGGATTTCGACGTCGGCGAGCTGGTGGACGGCCAGCCGGTGAGGATCGGCATCGAGCCCTACGCCGGCGCGCGCTGGACCCATCTCCGCCTGGAAATCGAACTGAAACAGGGAAACCGACCCGCTCCCGTGCATCTTCCTCAGGCCGACAAGAGCCAGGATTGGGTCGACCCCATCGTCGGCACCCGCGTTCACGTGAATTTCACCGACCACTGGGTGCTCACGGGCGCGGCGGATGCGGGCGGCTTCGGCGTCGGCACCGATATTTCCTGGAACGCCCAGGGCTACGTCGGATATCGCACGACCCTGTTCGGCGTTCCGGTCATTCCGAGCGTTGGCTACCGCGCCCTCTATCAGAATTACGACCGCGACAACTTCAAGTGGGACGTCATCCAGCAAGGCCCGATTCTAGGCGCCGCGTTTAAGTTCTAGGCTCTCGGCAGGGGGCTTGGTTATTGTTTGGGCAAACGCGGCAACGGTAGACCGAAAGCCCTGGCAATTGCACTGATCACGGGAGACAGGGAGTCCGGCGATGGATGAAAGACAGGAACAGGAACGCCCGCGTGCCGTCGCCATGGGCGCGCGGGAGCGCTTAGGCGGCCTGTGGTTTCCATGAAATCCCTTTGAATTGCGGTCTCCGCAGGTCGATAGCCCACATAATCAGAACAACAAAAGCCGTTTCACCACCTTGAACAGCTCCTTTATCGGCAGTTGCGTCGCTCCGGCGATCATCAGTGGGACCACGGCGGCGGCCGAAACCGGCAACAATGCCGTGCGGCTAATCAGCAATGTCGACAGCTTTTGGGCCGCAGCGTATTGCTTGGAGGGGTCCGGAATGTCCGCGGCGGGCGTGGGTTCGGCGTCCTCGGTGGCGCTCATGTTGCGGCCGAGCAGGGCCCGCTCGGCCGCGCGGTGGTGGCGGGTCGCTTGGGAACTGCAGATCAGGAGCGTCCGTTCCTTCAGTTCCGAAAGCGGCTTGGAGAACGCCTGCAAAGGAAACGCCACCACCGCCAGCACGAGCAGCAGCCAGCCGGCCATGATATAACCATAGGTGGCAGGGGCGAGACCGCCGATCAGCAGCTCCTCGGCGATGCCGGCGGCCAACACGCAACTCAACGCGAAGACGAAGGTGGCGTAGGCGTTCGGATACTGGCCGACGAATGCCAAGCCGGCATTTCCGTCCGGGTGGGACACCACCAGCCGCAATTCGAGGGCGGCGATATCGCGCAGCAGCAGCGCCCAGACCACCATCCGCCACAGCCAGCGGAACAGCAGAAACCAAAAAATGGGACTGCTGATCACAATGCACCACCAGGCCGCCGCGGTCAGGGTCGCTCCGTCGGCCGAGATATGCACCGCCCATGACGACGTTTCGGCGTTCTGGGCGTTGAGCAGCGAGAGGATCGTGAGGCCGACGGCGATGAGCAGAAAAATGGCCTCGGCGAGCGGACCGTCGCGCCGTTTCAACGCCTTGTTCACCGCGTCGGCCGCGGGCTCGAAGGACTCCGGCGCCAACAGCGGCGCCCGGGCGAACTGAGCGAGATGCAGGCGG
>CAKZLS010000504.1 GCA_937127205.1 uncultured Rhodospirillales bacterium | reverse complement strand
CCCCCTGCCGCTCCATCAGGATAAACAAACCGATGGCGATAAAGAACCGTGTCCATACGCCGGGGGCCAGGAGGAAGGGGTCATCGGCAATGGGTCCATAGGCATCGCCCGCCAACAGGCTCAGGACCAGCGGCACGCCCCAGGCCACGGCCACAAACAGCGCGGCTCTCGTGCCCGAACGCAGGGCGTCTTCCCGCAGCAATCGAAGCCGCTTCTGCAGTTCGAAGAACGGTCCGCCCCGTGCCGCCAGAAATTCGCCGATCTTCGAGTCTTCCGCCGTCATCGCGGTTTGGTCCATGCAGGGATCAACTGGGAATCAATACATTAAAAGGGTTAGCGGCACCGGGGAAGCGGCGATTTCACACGCCGTTGCGCGCGGCCGCGATTAGAGTAGCAGTCCGGCCGCACCGTCTCATTTCCATCGGGGCTCGACCTTACGCTCCGATGTCTTCGGGCGGGGAGGTGTCGGATCCTGGTGCAATGCATGCCAGGCGTTGGTCAAAACGTGCTGGGCGTCGTGCCAAGTGGCCCGGTACATGGCCGGCGGAACGCAGCCGATACTCGATATGATTTCCACGGGCTGTAGTCCCTCGCTCGCCGCCCACAGGCAATGTTCGATCGCCAATTCATCCGCGTCCTCTTGGGTCCGGTTATTCATCGGCCAGCCCCATTTCATTGAGCGAAATACAAGCCGGGAAGCGCGACGAACAACACGAACCACGCGGCCATATAGACCATTGTCGTGATAATTAGAGCCTTTTCGTCTCCATCCATATTGCCCCCCATTTGTGCCTGTTTTGGCTGAAAAAGCCCCCATTATCCCGACCCTCGCGATGGCCAATTGTGCGCAATCGTTGTTAACACGTAACGAGATCGGGATATTGGGTGGCGTTGGTTCCAGGACAAGCAATTCTGTCAAAATCGTCCCTAAGACGCGAGTCATTACGCAGACGATTGCGTATTTAGTTTCGTGTTGATAACAATGTTGTGCGTTGTTGGCATCCTGGAGACCGGAAATGAACGTGGCGATGAGTGAGCGGCCGCGGGAGGGCAGTATTGCGCAGACCACCAGCAACCGCGATGGTATCTTCGAGGCGCATCTCAAGGATCGATTGCCGACGTTGATGCGGTTGCCGCAACCGGTCATAACACAAACGCAATGTTTGAATTGCGGTGTGGTCGCGGAGGCTGGATATGAATGGACGTTCGGACGGCGAGAGATTGCGTGAAGTGGCGATGGAGGCTCAGCAGCAGCTGGCGGGTCGGTGGTGGAGTTACATGATCCGCGGCGTTCTCGCCGGGATTCTTGGTCTTTGCGCCTTGTTGTTGCCGAGCACCACCATTGAGCTGCTGGTGACCCTGGTGGGCATCTTCTGCTTGGTGGACGGGCTGACCGCATTGCTTGGGATTTACAAAACCTCCCGGCGTCGTATGGGCATGGCCGCGCCGATCGTTAGTGTCGGGATCGGACTGGTGCTGTTGTTATGGCCGGATTCCAGCGTCCGCCTGCTGCTGGCGGTCTTCGGCGTCTTCTTGCTGATCATCGGTATTGCAATGTTTTTCGGCGCACGCCAGTCGAGCCTTCAGGGGATCGATCAGCGTTTCATGAGCGTCGTCGGCGGTGTCACCGCTGTCGTCGGTTTGGTCATGGTGCTCTGGCCCGGAACCGGGGTAGTTGCTATTTCGTGGCTCATTGCGATCCCGGCGCTTTTGGTGTCGGCTCTACTGATCATTTTGGCGTTGCGCCTTAAAGCCGTCCATGACCGTTCGCAGGGGTTCGAAGCATGAAAAGGCGGTTCGGGGCTGCGGGCCGATGTTCCTCTCCGTGCGGGCATTCTCCCGCGTGACCGCTGCGACAACCGCCGGCGGGCTAAGTTGATCTGCGGCGGATTTGCCATACATGGCCCAAATCAAGGAAAAACTCTGAGGAAACGGATGATGATTTCAAGAATAACGGCAGGACTTTTTGTCATTGCTTGGTTGGCGGTGACCAGCTTGGCGTCGCCTTCGCTAGTGCTGGCCCAGGAGGACGAGAAGGCGCCGCCGGAACCGATGACCACCAGCGTGCCCGATGTTCCCGTCGCCGAACTGGAGTTGAGGCTGCAACCCTTGACCAAGGGCGAGCTCTTGATCGAGGCGGGCGGCTGGCAGACGCTGGTTCAAGAGAAATCCGCGGAAATCGCCGATGTGGAAATCATTATCAAACGCCTGAACACCGAAATGCAAGTGGCCGAGGACGCCAAGGCGGCTGCGGAGACAGCGGCGGCGGAACTGGAACAGGCGACACAAAAGCTCGCCGAAGCCAAGAGTTCCGGAGACGAAGCCGCGGTGAACGCCGCTGAAGAAGCCATGGAAGAAGCGCGCGCATCGCTTGCGGAAGCGGAGGAACTGAACGCGGAGACCGCGGAGGTGTCGGCGGGCGACAAGGAACGCGTGGAGGAACTGGCGGAAACGGCCGCGGCACTCCGAGACGAGCGGACGGTGCTGATCGATCGTTTCAACGCCGTACTTGACGAGATCGAAAACAAGACGGACGAAACCGACACGGATACGCTCAACACCGTCAAGGATTACCGTCTTTATGTCAGCGCCGTCACCGGGATCAAGGTGGATGTGGAGGATACCCAATCCGCTTGGCTCGTTATCAAGAATTGGCTGACGTCGGAAGAAGGCGGTCTTCGCTGGGCCAAGAACATCGCCATCGCCGTCGGCATTCTGATCATCGCCTGGATACTTTCGAAAATCGTCGCCGCACTTGTCCATCGCGGCCTCAAGGCCACCAGCAGAACCTCTGCCTTGCTCGAGCATTTCCTGGTCGGCACCGTGCGTTGGCTCATCATGATCGTGGGCGTCGTCACCGCGCTTGCGGCGCTGGAAGTAAGCATCGGTCCGATGATTGCGGTCGTCGGCGCCGCCGGTTTCGTCATTGCTTTTGCCCTTCAGGACTCCTTGAGCAATGTGGCCAGCGGTTTGATGATTCTGTTTTTTAAGCCGTTCGACACCGGTGAAGTGGTCACCGCTGGCGGTGTGATGGGAAAGGTCGCCTCCATGAACCTGGTGTCGACAACCATCCAAACCTTCGACAATCAGCGCATGGTCGTCCCCAACAACAAGATTTGGAACGACGTCATCACCAACATAACGGGTGTGGATCATCGGCGCGTGGATATGGAATTCGGCATCGGCTATTCCGACGATGTGGACAAGGCGCAAGCGGTGTTGGAGGAGATCGTGGCGAACCATCCGAAGGTGCTGAAGGATCCGGAACCCATGATCAAGTTGCATACCTTGGCGGATTCGTCTGTTAACTTCATCTGTTGGCCATGGGCGAAACCCGAAGATTTCGGTACCGTACGTTGGGACATCATCAAGACGGTGAAAAAACGCTTCGACGAGGAGGGTATTGGCATCCCGTTCCCGCAGCGTGACGTGCATCTGTACGTGAAGGACGGCGGAGCGCGACAATCCCTGGACGCGGTGGGCATGGCGGACAAGTCGGGGGAGAGCCGTGATCGGGATACATAGAGGAGATAACGAGGGTCCGCTGAACAAGGACGGGCGGCGGCGGCTGAGATCCCGCTCCCCCCTGACCTCAAAGGCGTTTCTGGGGGCCGGCGCGGCGTTGGCCGGATCGGGAGGGCTGGTGATGACGGGGCCGGATGCGGGTTCAGCTGCCGCGTGGCTGCAGCCCTACGCGCCGGCGGCGGCGACCCTGTCCGCCAGTTTTCTTGGAGGGTACCTGATCGGTTGGGGCGCCAAACGAACGTTACGAGTTACCGCGATCGTCGCTGCCGTCGCCATCGCGGTCATCGGCCTTCTCGCCAAATTCGGCGTCGACGCCGGCGGCGCCGAGGCGTGGATCCAATCCAGCGTCGGCTGGGTTGGAGAGCAGTTGGATGACGCGCAACAATACCTGACTGCGTTGCTACCCTCGGCAGCTTCGGCCGGCACCGGCGGCGTCCTCGGCTTCCGACGGACGTAAGGGTTCCTGGGCGCCTCGACCGTTCGGTGAGCTCCGTGATATGAGGGGAGATCGGCGGGCGCGGCCCGAATGGTGGAGACGCCGGCGATGACCGCCACGGTCCTTGTGCTTATCAAGATTTCGGTAGTGGCACTGATTTTCGCCATCGGGCTCAGTTCAACGCCGGCGGATCTGGCTTACCTGTGGCGCCGGCCGCGTCAGCTCATTCGCTCGTTGGCGGCGATGTATATCGTGGTTCCGTTGGTTGCATTTCTGCTGGTGAGGCTCGTTGTGTTGCCGCCCGGTGTGGAAATCGCCCTTCTCGTGCTCGCGGTGTCGGCGGGCGCGCCGCTGCTACCGCGCAAACTCATGAAAATTGGGCACGAATCCTACATGCTCAGCCTCGTTGTCACCTCTTCGGTTATTGCTATCGTGGCGGTTCCGCTATGGCTGGAGGTGCTTCGCCCGCTCTACGGTCTCACCACCGAGCTGCACGCGAGCGATGTGGCGGTGGCTATCGCCAAGACTTTCGTCGGTCCCATCGCATTGGGCATGGCTGTTCGCTGGAAGTTTCCGGACACCGGCCAAGCCATCGCCGAACACCTGCTCGCCATCGCGGGTATCGCCCTGATCGGGTGCGTTCTTTTGCTTTTGGTCCTTCACGGCGCCTTGTTGCTTCAGGTGGGCTGGCCGTCGCTGTTGACGCTGGCGGGGATGACCCTTGCCGCACTGGTTGTCGGCCATCTGCTCGGCGGCCCGAGTGCGGGTGACCGCACCGGCTTGGCCATGGCCTGCGCGACCCGTCACGTGGGGATTGCCATGGTGGTCGCGGCGTCAGTACCCGGACCGCGCACGGCCGTCCTTGTGGCAGCTTATTTGCTCGCCGCGGCCGTGGTCTCTATCCCGTATCTCCAGTGGCGCCGGCGAGTGGCGGGGGCGGCAAACTGATGCAGCGGTTTTGGCGGGAGCCCTTCCTTCATTTCCTTATTCTGGCGGCGGCGCTGTTCGGATTGAACGCCGTCTTCAACCGGCCTGCAGATGCACCGCCGGATCGCATCCTTGTGGATGCCGAAAAGACCGCGCGTCTTGCCGACGAGTTCCAGCGGACCCGGGATCGCCCGCCCACACGGCGGGAATTGGAAGACATGGTCGGGGAGTACGTCAAGGAGGAGATCCTGTATCGCGAGGCGCTGGAACTTGGCCTTGATCAAGACGACCCAGTCATTCGGCGGCGCATGCGCCAGAAGATGGAGATCCGCGCCGCCGAGCAGGCGCAACGGCAACCTCCGGCCGACGCCGATCTCGAAGCTTTCATGGGGTCCCGGCCGGAGATGTTCCGAGGTCTCGGGCGAGTCAGTTTCCAAAACGTGTATCTGGATCCCGAGACCACGAGCGAACCTGTTGAACAACGCGCCACGCGGCTATTGGCTCGGCTCAATGCGGATCCGACCGCGGCGGTGGACGATGCGCGTGATCCGACGCCGCTGCCCCGGGAACTGAACGCGGCCACGGCGGCGGCCGTATCGCGGCTTTTCGGCGATGCATTCGCGGCCACCCTCGCGGATGCCCCCATTGGCCGATGGTTTGGTCCCGTCGCGTCTGCCCATGGCGCTCACCTGGTGCGTGTTTCGGAACGCGTACCGGGTCGGCTGCCGGCGCTGGAGGAGGTCCGTCCCGCCGTCGAGCGCGAGTGGTCGGCGGTGCGCCGCGCCGAAGCGGAGAGCGCGTTTTATGACGCCTTGCGGGCGCGGTATTCCGTCGAGATCGAGATGCCGCCGGGTGTGTCGGATGATCCCGCAACTGGGAACCGCATGCCGTGAACGTGTTCGCCGACATGCGCTATTTTGCGCTCGGGTTCGAGCACTTTCTGTTCAGTGCCGACCACGTGTTGTTCGTGTTGGGGCTGTTTTTTCTGGTCAGCGGCTGGCGGCGTCTGTTCGCAACCTTTGCCGCGTTCGCCATAGCCCAAAGCCTGACCCTGGCGGCGGCGGTACTCGGCTGGGTGCACGTACCCCAGGCGCCGCTAGAAGCGGCAATCGCGCTCAGCATCGTTTTTCTGGCCGTCGAGATCATCCATGATCGTCAGGGCCGGCGCGGTTTCGCGGCCCGTAAGCCGTGGGTTGTGGCGTTCGGGTGCGGTCTCCTGCATGGTCTTGGGTTCGCCGGGGCACTACATGAGGTGGGCCTCCCCGAGACCGCGGTTCAGGGTGCTTTGCTATTTTTCAATCTGGGCATCATGGCGAGTGAGGTCGCCTTCGTTCTGGCCGTGGGCTTCGCGATTTGGGCGCCTCGATCCATTAGAATCCACTGGCTGAGATGGTGCGAGACCCTTTCGGTTTACGCCCTCGGCACCCTCGCCATGTATTGGACCATCGACCGGACGATCCTCATCACCGCCGGCTGAGTCAAGCCCCGACGACCTGATCGACACGCGGAATTCCCATTCCGATAGCGCGTCGGTAAACGTGCATAATCGCGTCATTTTCTCTCGCGTCTAGGCTAGCGATGGGTAATAAGAGAGCGGATATTGAAACACGACCTCTCTGACGCCGACGACGCGCAGCCAGGGGATGATGGAGGTGCACAAGATGAAGCGCGTGCTTCGGATTTTGACGATTATGATTGTGGCCGGCAGCTTTGGTGGTGGGGGCACCGTGTTGGCGGACGCGTCTTCATTGAAGCCCTTTTTCGGAACCTACGAGGGCGCGTCGCTCGCACCCAGCGCGGAAGCGCAGCCGCGTGATCTGAAGGTTTATATCAAGGCTGCGGCCGACGACGGTTTTTCTGTCGCGTGGCAGACGACAATCTATGGAGACGACGACCCACATCGGAAAACGCAGTCACTGGAGTTTCGCCCGAGCAAAAACAACCCGAACGTGTATCAGGCCCTTCCGACAGGCCTGTCGGTTGGCATGGTGCCATCCCGAGATCCGCTGGATGGCGCACCGTTCGCATGGGCGCGGGTGTTGGGCAAAGTGTTGAGCGTCAATGTCCTAACCATCACCAAGCAAGGCGACTACGTGATCCAGACCTACGACCGGGCGCTGACGCCGGGCGGCATGACTTTGTCATTCGCAAGGGTTCGCAACGGCAGCGTGGAAAAACGGTTGTTGGGGAGCCTCGAACGGATCGGTGACTGACGAAGCGGTGGCAATGGTGTTGAGTGGCTCACCGCGATTGCCCGTTTGCGAATGCATGGCCGATCCCACCGCGTGCGCCGCTTGATTGCGGTGGTATTTGTGCGCCCGAAAGACCACATTAAACGATCGGCATTTTAACAATAGCGCTTGAGGTTACGCACGGGAGGGTTTCATGCACGTCAGCGTTCGCAAGTATGTGGTCCGAGGTTCAATGGACGAGCTTATAGAATGCGTCCGCGAGGGTTTCGTCCCCATTCTCAAGAGCGCGCCCGGTTTCAAATCGTACTCCGTGATTCGGGTCAGGGGCAACGACGTGGTCACCATCAGCATGTTCGAGAATCAGGCGCAAGCCAGAGACTCCAATCAACTGGCCGCCGAATGGGTACGCGAAAACGTGTCCTCTTTTGTCAGTGGGCCGCCGGAAATCATTCAAGGCGAGATGGCGATCAGCGAAACCGCGTAGGCGATCGGTTTGCACCCTAAGCTTCGGGGATAAAGCGCGTGTCCGGAACCGGGCGCCGCGTCGGGCGCGGTTCGGGAATAGATCCGCCGTGGCGAATTGTGTCCATTCTTGTTAAGACCAACCGCCAGCAAAAACCGGACAGGACAACCACATGCCCGCCACCCCTCGCGTCGAAAAAGACAAGGTGTTCGTCCATCGCGCCCTCGAGGCGACCATCCGCATCGGATTGGTGGTGTTGCTTTTGGCGTGGTGCTTTCAGATCGTACGGCCCTTCGTCATCCCGGTATTCTGGGGGATGATCATCGCCGTGGCCACCTATCCGGGATACAGCTGGCTGGAGGCCAAGCTGGGCGGGCGCAACATTATCGCCGCGGTCGTGTTTACCATTTTGGGGCTGATCTTGCTGGTGGGACCAACGGTGATGCTGGGCGGCACCCTTGTGGACAGCGCCCAGACTCTGGCGGCGGATTTGAGCGACGGCAGTCTGACCCTTCCACCGCCGCCGGGACGCGTTGCGCATTGGCCGATTATCGGCGAGAGCTTGTACGGCTTCTGGGAATTGGCGTCGACCAACCTGGAAGAAGCGCTGGACCAAGTGGGGCCTTATCTGAAGACTGCTGGCACTTGGCTGCTGAAAATGGCGGCGGGAGCGGGCCTCGGCATCCTGCAGTTCGTGTTTGCCATCGTTATCGCCGGCGTGCTTCTCGCCAATGCCCGCGGCGGAACCGTTGCCGCCGACGCCATCGCCTTGCGGCTCGCCGGAGAACGGGGTCCGGAATTCGCCGACATTGCCCAGACAACCGTGCGCAGTGTTGCCCGCGGTATCCTTGGCGTCGCGTTGATTCAATCCATCCTCGCGGGT
>CAKZLS010000503.1 GCA_937127205.1 uncultured Rhodospirillales bacterium | reverse complement strand
CCATGGACACTCTCACCACGCTCATCAACATCGCTCTCATCTGGACCATCGCGGCGGTGACGCCGGGGCCGATTTTCGTGTTGACGGCGCAGACGGCGACGGGGCGGTCGCGGCGGCTGGGGGGCCGGGGTCGGCGGAATCTTCACCGGCACGCTCATCTGTGGGCTGGCGGGGCTCTTCGGGATCGGCGCGCCACATGCAGGCAAGTGTTGGTTGGTTGTGGCGCTGAAAATCGACGCTGCGCAGCGTATACGGCTTTAGAATTCGACGGGTGTCCGAAGGTCGATGGCTATGCGTCCACGGTCGTCGGGTTCGTGTAATCTGAACTTTGCACCCGATGCTTTCTTTTGCTCGAACAAGCTCTTCAACCCATCGCGATCTTTGTCCCAGGCACGCTCCCTGCGGCCGCGCTGATGAGCCTTGTTTGCTTCCTTCTTGCGCTCCTTGTCGATCTCCGCGACCGGATAGGTGAGATGGATATCGAACGCCGATTTTCCTCTCGCCTTGAAGAGCATTTCGAAGGCTTCGCGCTCGGGATTGCCATGCTTACCATTGCCGCACCCGATGTAATGCTGTGCATGGATGCGCTTGAAGAACCCTGCAGTCACGTTGTTTTCGCTGCCGTGATGCGGGAGCTTGAGAATGTCCACGTTCATTCTCCCCCTGCTCTCGATTAGGCCGGCATTTTTCAGGCCTTTCAAGACCTTGTCACCCCGCGCGTCGCCGGTTAGCAGCATCGACTTGGAACCGGAGCGGGCGAGGACCACGATGCTTGACAGATTTGCCACGGATGGGTCCGAGAAAGCGGCAAGGGCGGCGGCTCCCGAAGACCGATCGAGCCCGCGCTTCTTGAGCTCCTTGTCGTACTTCTTTTGTAACTTCTCTAGTTCCGTTTTCATGGGCCCAACGACTGTGAAGTCTAGGTCGCCGCCGAGCGCGACTTGCGACCCTTGCTGCCCATCCGCAATCACCAACTCTCCGAATGGTGCGTTCAAGGTGGAGCGTCCGAGTGTGAGGTCGAGCTTCCGCGCATCTGCGCGCAGCTTGTGACCTTGACCAACGCTGGCGAGCACCTTGGCCGCGTCATAGCCGACAATGCGTTTTCGCCGGTTCGAATTAGGGACCGCCGGGTCTGCATCAGCGGGAACGCTTCCCGAGAGACTCGCGGTCCCGAACTGCGACCCGACGGCCGCTTCGAGTTGCTCCGGCGTATTGCCGATGATGCTATCGAAGCTGTTGTGCCACAGAAGCTGTATGTCCCAGGCCCGGGGTTTCTGCTCCTGCTTTGCCTTGGTCAGCTCGCCTGTCATCTCGAGTATGCCGCGGATGTGATCGTCGTCGATATGGCTGACCATCACCATATCGAGAGGCAGCGGCCGCTGATCCGTCAAGCCGCGAGCCTTTCGAATTTCTTCCAGCCGCGGTTTGAGGTGTGGGCGGTACACCTTGGACGGTCCGCCATCGATAACCGCCAATCGAGGGTCGGACTTGCTCCCGTAATGCAGCAGCAGACAATCCCCCTTGCGCGCGGGCAAGGCTTCCAGCGTGAAGTACGTGGACATGGACTTCCTCCATCACCTAGATCGATTGCATTGCCCGCAAAACATCCAACATACCATGACCCTGGAAAGATCGCTCACGCCCCAGGTCGGTGGCGCTGTCACAGAGAATTTTCTTGATGCGTTCCGGATTGCCGATGAGTTCGGAATACCGGGCCATAAGCATCGCGGCCGCGCCGCTGACGTGCGGCGCCGCCATGCTGGTGCCGTCGAGCGGACCTTGATCATTGTTGGGGAGGGGCCCGGTAATCTTCTCACCCGGCGCTACCAGGTCCGGTTTCATTCGGCCGTCGCCGGTGGGGCCGCGGCTGGAAAAATAGCTGACGCCATAGGTATGAGGCCAGTACCGGTGAGTGGCGCCGACGGTGATGACTTTCTCCGCGTTACCGGGATCGGTGATGCTGAAGGCGGCATAACTTTCATAATAGCCGGCTCCGGTTTCGAACCGCTGGTAGCCTCGATTTCCGGCAGCGGCGACAACCACGACCCCGCTCGCCGAAAGGCGTTCACATTCGTCGCAGATGGGCGTCCGCCCGCAAGCGTAGTTTTCCACGTCGTGCGGAATCGACAGGCTCAAATTGGCGCCATGAACGACCATGAAGTCGTTGGTTTGGTTCAGAAACCGGATGTATTGCAAGGCCGCCATGATGGCAAACTCGGTCTCCACCAGCGAAGGCCCGATCACGCGAAAATCGTAGAGATTTATGTCAGGGCAGACTCCCTTCAGGGTCGCGTCATCGGCCTCGCTGCCCGCACCAAGAATACCCGCAACATGCGTACCGTGGTCACTCAAGGGCGCTGTGTCGGTCGGCCGGCGAATGAGCGGTCCCACCAAATTCCAATCTGTTGAGCGGCCTTCCTTATTGTTCTTTGCGACGTTGCGAAGCATTTCTTTGATGCTTTTCTTGCCGGGGCTCTCCTTTCCTATGTC
Source organism: uncultured Rhodospirillales bacterium (assembly GCA_937127205.1). Taxonomy (GTDB): domain Bacteria; phylum Pseudomonadota; class Alphaproteobacteria; order Rhodospirillales; family Defluviicoccaceae; genus CAKZLS01. Next base: position 5,392 of record CAKZLS010000503.1, on the reverse strand, counting down.
ATTGTGAATGTCGGCGGCGAGTTTATCGCCCTTGTTGCGCAACACGACGTCGTTGATGCTCAGGACTTGGCGGACCTTGGAAAAATCGTAGGTGGCCCGTACTCGACACTTCTCTTTGTCATCTTCCTTGTAACGGAATGCTTCGTGCGTCGCGTCAATCCCAGAGTCGAGGATTGCCCAGGTAATTGCACTGCAATTGAGATTGAAGAGGTGCCGTGCCGCATCCGCTTTGATTGCGGGAACCGATTCAACGATTGCCGCTTCCGCATCGCGGTTCCGGCTGATCAAATGAATAAGGCTCTTTTCTTGAACGCCGCTTTCTTTGGGAGCTTTGTAGTCTTTCATGCCGAGAATAGTTTCGCGCAACGTCTCGACGACAGCGGCTATGTCGGCGTTGTCAAAGGCGGGAGCTTTCAAGTCGGCGTCTTGATGTTCACCCGTCCTGCTCTCGACCCAGGCAAATACACCGAACAGTGTGAAAAACCGGGCACTCCGAATGATCGCCGAGGTTGTCACGTCCGGGAGTGGCGACGCCAACTCAGACTCACTCTTCTCCTCGCCGCGAAGGATCCATCCGCAGAGCAAGGTAAGGTATTCTTCGGTAATTTGCCCGGACCTTATCCTGCCGATCAACTCACCCATCTTGTTCCTGTCCCACCAGGCGGTCATGGGCAGTATGGCCTTGATCAGCTCGTCAAAATAGAGACGCGCAACGAGGACACCCTGCAGGGCAGCGATTTCGCAGTCCCTCCGCTCGTTTCCCGGGTCGACCCCTTTCCTGTAGTCTTGGATCGCATCCGAAAGACAACTTGCCACCCTGGGTGCCGGCTGATTTTCAAAGGGCGTGATGAGAAGATCCAGGGGTGCTTCGAGTGCCTTGCCGTATGCGAACCAGACGTCGGGAAGGATGGGCGAATCCTGAGTGAACCTCCGGCCTCTCTCCGGTCCCATCAGGATGTGTTCAATGACGTTCCTCGAGATTTTGGTGCTCATGGCGGGTCTAGATTCCGGCAGCGGGGTAGGGAAGCGCGTCAGGCTTGGACAACGACTTAACGACATGTTGGCGCAAGGCGGCATCGGTGACCGCGTAACCCCAGTTGATCAGGCGTTCCTGCAACTCTTCCGGCGTTTCCTTCAAGCGCGTCGCGACCTCGGCAAGCTCCGTCGTTCGGTCAACCGGGCAGGGCCAGGCATCGGCGAGACCGTATTTGCTAATGTCCGTGCGAATGCCCCAATAGGCGCCTTCCCGTGCGCCTTGGCGGTACGAATCAATGAGGGCGCGTTTTCTGAGACTTCGAACCTGGTTGTCGATAACCGAAAGAATCCGGTAGGATTGGCGCGCCCAATCGCCTTTTGGCCGCTCTTCCGCCCCAAGTTTTCCGCCGGCATCGCTGACCAGGATCGTCCGGTACCGCTTCCAAGCCGTTTCCAGTCCGAGGTTGTCGTAAACGCCCCCGTCCGCCAGGATAACCCTTTCCGTGAATGGCGAACGTTGCAGCGCAAGGCCGGATCCCGCGGTAAATGAATTGGGGTCCAACCGCATTTCCATGGGCGACAGGACCGGTGGAAAAGCAGATGATGCCGCGACGGCGTCGGCCAAGCTTATGGTTGGAGAGACGACCTCGCCGACGAGGTAGTCCCGCATATACGGCTTCATGAACCGCCATAGGACTCCCGATTGCAGGTTGGTCGCGTTGATCACGAAGCGCGGCGTGTCGGGAAGCGACTGCAACGTCGCACCCTTGTACAGCACCTTATCGTAACTTTTTGCAATGCGCTGGCTGATCCGGCCCGGCGTGACCAGACCCAACAGGACCGACTGCACATCAATGGTCTTGCGGGCCATGGCACGGATCGGTTCCACGACATGCGGGACAAAATCGGAATGCAGCTTCCCGGCATCAAAGCTCAACTTTGCCCAGTTCATGCCGAGCACGGCCGCCGTAATCGACCCCCCGGATACGCTCGAGATGCGCTGCACGGAGGATAGCAAATCCGTGTCGTATAGACGCCAGAGGCTGCCCACATGAAACAGCATGGCACGGTAACCGCCCCCGGAAAGGCACAAAGCCGTGCCCACTTCCGGCTCCTTGTGCGCCGACCGTGTATCGACGCTCATGTCCACCGGTGAAGGCGTCTCGATTGGTGGGACCATAACACTGAGCTCCTATTGTCCGTGCCTTGGTTCGGTCCGCTACGCGCGATATCGATGATGCTTGGTTTTAAGCCCCCCGACACAATCGCCAATAGTTTACCTGAACCATGGACGAATGCTTACTTAGCTGTAATGATATCAGATGATTACTGAAAAATCTTCACTTGTTTTACCGCACCGGAATCGAGGGTTATTGAACCAAATCAGAGGACATGCATTGTTGCGATGAACACGCGACACGGAATCGTTTCCGGGGAATAATAGATCGCATGGACACCCTCGCAACGCTGATAAACATCGCTCTCATCTGGAGTATCGCGGCGGTAACACCGGGCCCGAATTTCGTGCTGACGGCTCAGACGGCGACGGGGCGGTCGCGGCGGCTGGGTCTCGCCTCCGCCGGCGGCATCGTTACGGGCACGCTGATCTGGGGGCTGGCGGGGTTCTTCGGCGTGAGTGCGCTGTTTGCGGCCGCGCCGTGGCTGTATGTGTCGCTGAAGGTGGCCGGCGGGCTGTACCTGATTTATCTGGGGTCCCGGCTGTTGGTGAACAGTTTTCGTCCTCCGGTGCATTCGAGAACGGTGACCGCGAACCCCAAGTCCGTCCCCTACACGAAGGAGCCTGGCGGCGGCGTGGCGGTTGGGACTTGTGACCAATCTCGCCAATCCCAAGGCCGCCATGTTCGTCACCAGTCTGTTTGCCACCACCATGCCGGCCGACCCGGCACTCTCGCTGGGTCTTTCGGCGGCGGCGGTGATGACGGGTATTTCGCTGATGTGGTACGGCGCTGTCGCCTGGGTGTTCGCGTCGGCCCTGGTGGCCGGTTGGTATGCGCGCGCCGGCAAACTGATCGATCGCGTCGCCGGCGGGATTTTCGTGTTGTTCGGCGCCAGGATGGTCCTCGACCGCTGACAGGGGAAAGTACTCGCTTCGTAAACTCCAGTGCGCGCCAAAACTGACGGTACGTGTCGTTAAGACGCATTGGCCGCGATAATGGCCATTTTCCTGAAGATCGTGTCATTGAGCCACTATGAGTGAGCGTTGCTAATCCTATCTATGACGGGTGGGAGAGGAGCGAACCCGTTTCCGGGAAGCGTACGAATGGCGATCCCGGTGCCATTGGATGACCATCAAGCGGTGTGCGACGCTCGGCATGACGCTCTGTGCGGGAGATGATGCGGCAACAACCTTCGGAACCAACGGCAAAGAGCAAGGGCAAGCGGCGTGCCAATGACAGCGGCGACGCGAGCACCGGCGACGCGAGCACCGACAACGCGGCCGAAACGACGGCCGACATGGCGGCACGGGTTATCTCGACCGTTCGCAGCATCGCGCAGGAAGTACGCCCTAGTGCAGGCGCCATCCAAGTAACGTTGGCAAGCTCGCTGGATCGAGATCTGGCGTTCGACAGTCTCGGTCGCGCCGAGCTGGTGGCGCGGATCGAGGAGGCTTTTCAGGTCACGCTTCCCGAAGAGGTGTTCGCCGAGTCGGAAACCCCCGGCGACCTGCTAGACGCCGTTCTGAAGGCCTCCCAGCGTCAGCCGGCCAATTCGGTAGGTGTTGCGGCGGCGGACCCGGATGTTGCGACCCCGGCAGCGGTCGACGCGCTTCCCGGCGAGGCGCAAACTCTCATCGATGTGCTGCGGTGGCACGAAGCCGCCTATCCTCAGGGAGTGCACGTGCGGTTCTATGCCGACGATAAAGACGGCGATACGCTCACCTACGGTGCGTTGGCCACCGGCGCCCGCCGGATCGCCGCCGCCCTCCAGAAACGCGGTGTCAAACCCGGAGACGCCGTCTCTCTCATCCTGCCCACGGGACGGGACTATTGCCTCAGTTTCATGGCTGTGGTTCTCGCCGGTGGCGTGCCGGTGCCGGCCTATCCGCCGACCCATGCGAGCCGCATCGAGGAGCATCTCCGCCGGCTTCTGGGCATTCTGGGCAATTGCCAGGCGCGGGCACTGATCACCACACCGGAGGTGGTGGCCGCGACCCGTGTGATCCGCACCGGTTTGCCCGACCTGGCTGTGGTGGCAACCCCGGAGACCCTGCTGGCCGAGGAGGGCCAATACAGCGCGCCCGCCGTCCACCCCAACGATTTGGCGCTCATTCAGTATACCTCGGGAAGCACCGGCGATCCTAAGGGCGTTATGCTGACCCATGCCAACCTGCTCGCCAACATCCGGTCGATGGCCGCCGCCCTCGATGTCGGTACCGACGATGTGTTCGTCAGTTGGCTGCCGCTCTACCACGACATGGGCCTGATCGGGGCATGGCTCGGCTCCTTCTATCAGGGACAGCCGCTGGTTTTGATGTCGCCGCTCCAGTTCCTCGCCCGCCCGGCGCGGTGGCTTAGGGCGGTCAGCCGCTACAAGGGAACCATTTCCGGGGGCCCGAATTTCGCTTATGAGCTTTGCCTCCGCCGGATCGCCGACAAGGACCTGGCCGATCTTGATCTCGGTTCTTGGCGGGTGGCGTTCAGTGGCGCCGAGCCGGTCAATCCCGACACCGTCGAGCGTTTCTGCGAGCGGTTTGCCGCCCATGGGCTCCGACGCGAGGCGGTCATGCCGGTCTACGGGCTGGCGGAGAATTGCGTCGGTCTCGCGTTTCCGCCGCTCCTGCGCGGCCCGCGTGTGGATGTGATCCATCGCGAAACGCTCCAGTCCAAAGGCGAGGCGGTGCCGGCGGACGCCGAGGATCCGCGCGCCTTGCGCTTCCCGGCGTGCGGACAGCCCATACCGGGGCATCAGATCCGCATCGTCGATTCCGCCGGCCGGGAGCTGCCCGACCGCCGCGAGGGTCGCGTTCAGTTCCGGGGACCGTCCGCTACCCAGGGATATTGCCGCAACGCCGACGCGACGCACCGGCTGTTCGACGGCGACTGGTTGGAAACCGGCGATCGCGGTTACATGGCCTCGGGCGACCTCCACATTTCCGGCCGCATTAAGGACATCATCATCCGCGCCGGCCGCAACATCCATCCAAGCGATGTCGAGGCGGTCGTCGGTGATTTCGACGGTGTTCTCCCCGGTGGTGTCGCCGCGTTCGGCAGTGCCGATCCGGCCTCGGGAACAGAGCGCCTGATCATTCTCGCCGAAACGCGCCGGCGCCAGGATGCCGACCTCGATCAGCTCAGGGCGCGGATCAATACCGCTGTCGCCGACCAATTGGGTGATCCTGCGGACGAGGTGGTGCTCGCGCCTCCCGGAACCATTCCCCGCACCTCCAGCGGCAAGA
>CAKZLS010000502.1 GCA_937127205.1 uncultured Rhodospirillales bacterium | reverse complement strand
TATAACGTTGTGTGTTCGAGAGTTGATTGCTTAACGAGGAATCCTTCCCATGCACGATTTTACACCGATTTCGGCCTCCATTGGCGGTTTCATGATAGGCGCCGCCGCCGTTACTCTGATGGCGTTCAACGGTCGCATTGCCGGAATTGCCGGTATCATCGGCGGCGTGTTCGGTTCGGCCGGGCGGGATCGTGGCTGGCGAATGGCGTTCGTTTTAGGGTTAATAGCCGGTCCGTATGTGACGATGCTCGCCGGTAAGTCAATGCCGGAAGTGGACATCGCTGCCTCGTTTCCGACGGTTGTTGCGGGCGGCCTCTTGGTCGGGTTTGGCACTCGCCTCTGCAACGGGTGCACTAGCGGGCACGGCGTGTGCGGGCTTGCCAGGTTTTCTCCGCGTTCGGCGGCGGCCACCGTTGTGTTCATGGTCACGGCTGCCGTGGTTGTCTTCGTTGTCCGCCTGGGCGCGGGGTGAGCGGAGATGGCTCAAATTGTGGTCGCCCTCTTCGCGGGGACAATCTTCGGCGCGGGACTGACCGTTTCACAGATGATCAATCCGGCAAAGGTTTTGGCGTTTCTTGATGTCGCGGCGGCGCCGGGCGGCGGTTGGGATCCGAGCCTCGCGTTTGTCATGGCGGCGGCGCTGGTGACCGCAATTGCCGGCTACCGGCTGGTGCTGCGGCGCGCGCACCCGATATTAGCGCCGACATTCAACCTGCCCACTCGGCGGGATATTGATTGGCGGTTGCTGGTGGGGGCCACTGTGTTCGGTTTCGGATGGGGATTGGTCGGGTATTGTCCCGGCCCGGCCCTCGCCGCACTCACTCTGGGATCTGGAAAAACGATCGTGTTCATCGCGGCCATGCTTATCGGCATGGCGATCTATCATGTCCTGTTCGACAGGCGGAACACGGGAATGAGTGCCGGCGACCGATCGGATAAGGGATAAAGCGGAGCGGGGCGAAGCTGATCGAAGAACTATCGTGGCATTGAGCCCAAGCATCGATTGATGAACAACGGTCTCACGGCAGCTATCGATACTCGCCGAACATCTTCGCTTGTTTCCCCGCTCCTACATGACCGATTCCCCCCGGAAGGTCATGCTGATTCATTCGACCCCGCCAAGCCCGCGTTTCGGTGCCCCATTTCTTTCCGGCACCATGTTTCATCGACTCAATTCATCACGGCGCACACGATTTCTTCCGCCACAATCATCGAGTTTCTCGGCGAGGACGCATTTTAAAAATGAAATAATCAAATAAAATAAAAACAGACCTCGCTCACTATCGAGTGTGTGCACTAAATTTTTACAATGTTAATTCGATTTGGCAGAAGTGCACAAGTTTTTTTACAGCATTTTATGTTAATATTTTCTGTCAATGCAAGTCAGTTGCTTTTGCATTATATTGTTGACTGTATGCATCAAGTAATGGTGGGGTATAAATCGTGTGCACGCGCCAGAGTTCGATTATCGTCAGGGTGCCTGAGATGCACCGACATCTGCTGGGTTTCCGCAATCAACGGGTCCGGAGCGCAGGTGACCACATCTGCTGCCGACAGTCCGCCCATCGATACGGTCTCGGGTTGCTGATTTTTTCTGAAAAGATGGTGGGCGCGGCTGGGATTGAACCAGCGACCCCTACGATGTCAACGTAGTGCTCTCCCGCTGAGCTACGCGCCCTGGCAAGCCAGTATGAGTTCGGCTGCAGACGCAAAGTCTTAGCCCGTTCCGTTCGTGTTGGCAAGATTGGGCCTTGCCTAACGGTTAGGCGACTGGGCTTTGCCCAATGGTCATGCGAATGCGCCATGCACAATGGTCAAACGGGTCCCTTATGGTATATATCGATAGCAGCCGGGGCGCGCCGGGATAGCCGACCGCTCCGCTCTAGATTGCCGTCGCGTAAAACAGCAAAGATGTGTGGAGATGACCTCGGTGCCCGACGATGCCACCGCTGATGTATTGAGCGATAGCCTGGATGGGCATGCGAGCGTTTCAAGTTCTGTGCTGGCGCCTGTCGAGCAGACAAAGCCCCTGGTATTCGCCTCTCCGCACAGCGGTCGCGATTATCCGGGTGAATTCGTAGCGGCATCGAGGCTTGATCCCTTGGCGCTCCGGCGTTCCGAAGACGCCTTCATCGATCAGGTGTTTGATTCCGCTCCTTCCCATGGTGCGCCATTGCTGAGGGCCCATTTTCCCCGTGTCTACGTGGATCCCAACCGGGAGCCTTACGAGCTGGATCCCGCGATGTTCGACGGAACCGTACCTGATTTCGTCAATGCCGCGTCGCCACGGGTGGCGGCTGGACTTGGAACCGTGGCGCGGGTGGTGACCAACGGCGAAGAGGTTTATGCCGGCAAATTGGTGTTCGAGGAGGTTCGCCAGCGGATTCAAACCCATTACTTTCCCTATCACGAGGCGCTGAAAGCCTTGGTGGACTCGACGCGTGACCGGTTTGGCGGATGCCTATTGATCGATTGCCACTCCATGCCGTCGGTTGGCGGCCCCATGGACAGCGATCCCGGCCTGAAGCGGGTGGACATGGTGCTCGGCGATCGGTTCTCCACTTCCTGCGCACCCTCGGTGACCGACTTCGTGGAACGGACGCTCGAGAAAATGGGGTATACCGTCCGTCGCAACCTCCCTTACGCGGGCGGATTCACCACGGCTCACTACGGACGGCCGCGGGAAGGTCTTCACGCCCTCCAGATCGAACTCAACCGGGGTCTCTACATGGACGAGGACGCGGTCGCGCCCACCGCCGGCCTGGGTCGGCTGGCAAGGCACATGAGCGAATTGATCGATGCCTTGTCAAAAATCCAACCCCGGACGTTGAGGGCGAGATGAGACCGGCCAGTCAGGGAGTGGGCGGCTCGCCGCAGACCCTCGAGCGCGAGTCGCAGGGTGTTGGCCTTCGCGAAGCGACGGCGTCGGATATCGCCGCGATTCAAGCCATTTACGCGTATCATGTAGAGAACGGTACCGGAACTTTCGAGGAGGTTGCGCCCGATCAAGCGGAGGTCAACCGCCGCTGGGAGGCGATTGTCGCCGGAAGGCTGCCGTATCTGGTGAGTGAATTGGACGGACAGGTGCAGGGTTTCGCCTACGCCTCTCACTTCCGTCCCCGCTCGGCCTACCGGTTCACGGTCGAGGATTCGATCTATGTGCATCCCGACGCGGTCGGGCGGGGTGTGGGCCGGCTCCTCCTCGGCGAACTCATTGAGCGGTGCACCGCTCTCGGGCTCCGGCAAATGGTGGCGGTAATCGGTGATTCGGCGAATGTCCGCTCTGTTCAAGTCCATGCTGCTCACGACTTTCAACGCACCGGCGTGCTGACTGCGGCTGGGTTCAAATTCGGCCGCTGGCTCGATGCGGTGTTTATGCAGCGTACCCTTGGCGCGGGTAACGAGACGCTGCCGGGGGACTGATTGGCCCCTCCCGGCGGCTGCGCCCAACGCCTGCCTCCTCCCACCCGAAAATCGGACAAAAAAAAGGGCCGCGCGTACACGGCCCAAGTTTTGGGAGGAAACGTCCAAGAAGTACGATGCAACCCAACAACGAGAGTTGCGTGCTGCACCGCACAAAGGAGAGATAATGATTCTTACTGACAAATTCAAATGACAAATTCGCGATTGGACGCAAATTCGCGCTTGCTCGGGCAAATTAAACCAGGTTTTCTCGTAATCAATTGAAAAACAAAGGATAAATATGCAACACTTTGGGGTGGAAAAATGCGATGAATTGCTGGCACGTGATTGCGCGCCACGGAATCTCGGTCACCTCTCGGTTTGCGGGCGTTCGCGACGGCACCACCGGAACCTTCGCAGTGCGGTATGAGGCTATCAAATACCCGTCAAATTCCTATCATGCTCCCATCGCGTATCCATCACTCTTGGGGGGTAATACCAACGGTCGTTAATGCTGACTCTTTGTGATCGTGTTTCTCGCATCCTCGGCAGGAGGAGCCGCGCCGGCGATGGGGACCCATCGTCAAGCGGTTTTGA
>CAKZLS010000501.1 GCA_937127205.1 uncultured Rhodospirillales bacterium | reverse complement strand
GGCAACAGCCAAGCGCCGTCAGGACTGCGCGGTGGATTGTCTTAGATCGCCGCGACGCGCAGTCGCCCCTGGGCGGGACTTCGTTGTTGTTCCCTCAAGCGCCGGGCGCGGACATCCGTCCGCTTGGCTATCCTCGCTCCGCTACGGGCGCGCACTTGCGCTTGCCAGCCATCGCGATGGCTGGTTTAGGCGGCGGTCCAGCCGCCGTCTACCGGCAGGGCGATGCCGGTGATGTTTTCGGCGGCGTCGGAGCAGAGGAACAGGGCGACGCCGGCGAGCTGTTCGACGGTGACGAACTTCTTGGTCCACTGGGCCGCCAGGAGCACATCGCGGACCACCTCGTCCTCGGTGATGCGCCGGGCCTTGGCGGTGTCGGCGATCTGGTTTTCCACCAGCGGGGTTTTGACGTAGCCAGGGCAGATGGCGTTGACGGTGATGCTGTCTTGAGCCACTTCGAGGGCGGCGGTCTTGGTGAAACCGACGATGCCGTGTTTGGCGGTGACGTAGGCGGTCTTGAACGGCGATGCCACCAGGCCGTGGGTGGACGCGATGTTGATGATGCGGCCCCAGCCTTGGCGTTTCATGTGCGGGATGGCGGCGCGGGTGGTGTGGAATGTGGCCGACATGTTGATGGCGATGATCTGGTCCCAGCGTTCGGGCGGGAAGTCCTCGACGGGGCTGACGGTCTGGATGCCGGCGTTGTTGACGACGATGTCAACGGAGCCGAAATCGGCGGCGGCACGCTTCACCAGGGCAACGATCTCGTCCGGCCTGGTCATGTCGGCGGGGTCGTGGACGCACCGCACGTTGCGCGCGGCAATGTCTTCGCGGGTGCGTTCGATGTCTTCGGCGTCGCCGAGGCCGTTCATCACGATGTTGATGCCGGCGTCGGCGAAGCCCCGGGCGATGCCGAGGCCGATGCCGCTGGTGGAGCCGGTGACGATGGCGGTCTTGCCCGCGAGGGTCATGGCCGGAGTTCCTCTGAGTTCGGTGTGACCGGCGGACCGGCTAGAGCACGATGCGCTCAGATCGACCCGATCTGCCCGCATGGTCGTGCTCTAAACTATCACTGTTTAGAGCAAGTAAATCCGATCAAGTGACCCAACTTGAACAGATATTGCTCTAGGTGGTTTGGTTTGGCTTTGCTCCGTTGCCCCGGTTTCGGAGACGCGGTGGCCGTTAGAGCGGCGGAAGGGTGCCCGGAGGCGGCGGTGTGTTAGGCATGGCGTTCTCGCCGGACCAAAGGCTGTAATAGCGTTCGGCGGCGGCGTTGTTCATGACCGCGTTCATCCGGTTGTTGACGGCGATTTGCTGGTCGTTCTCGAGGACGCGGTAGCGCTGATACTCGGCCGGGGTGCCGTAGTAGATGCACTTGCAGCCCTTGGCATCGGCGTAGACGTGGAATTGCTTGCCAGCATGCTCCTTCTTGACGAAGGTGCGCTGCTCCAGGGCGGTCACGTGCCCCAGGTTTTCGGGCGTATCGGCGAACCGGGCCTGGAAACCGGCCTCCTGCAACAGGCTCTCGGTGTTGACCGTCCGCTCGTCCTCGATGGCCTGGCAGCCCGCGGTGGCCGCCGCGGCCACAAGGCAGATGCCGGCGACAGCAGCCCAAGATTGGCGCGCCCATGATGTTGGCAACGACAACGGTTTCGTTCCGGATTTCAGATGGATCATGGCATGTTTCCTTCGTCTGATAACGCGTTCGTTGTTCGAGTACGCGGTTGCTACTTGCAGGCCCGCACGGTCAGACCTTCGGGCAGGCGGGTCTTGAACGGCGCTCCGGCGCGGCCGGCGCAGGCGTGGTTCAGTTGCGCCTGGGTGAGCCCGGCGGCGGTGGCGAGATCGGCGCCGTCCAGCTTGGCCCCCCGGAGATTGGCACCGGTGAGGTCCGCCCCGCCGAACTTGGCGTCGCTGAGATAGGCCCCGGCGAGATCGGCGTCCTTGAGGTTGGCGTCGTCGAGGGTGGCGCCGAGGAGGATCGTCTTGGTCAGGTTGGCGCCTTCGAGATTGGCACCGGTGAGGCCGGCGCCGGAGAGCTCGGCTCTGGCCAGATCGGCACCGCTCAGATCGCAGCCCTCGCAGTGATTGTCGTCCATCAACTGACCGATGGACTTGGGATCGAAGGCGTTGGCACTGTCGGTTGCCGCCGCTAACAGCCCGGCAACCGACAGAGCAAACGCCGCGCGCCGCATGCCCCTTGCCGCCCGATCGATCATGTCCGTCACTCCGTGTTCAACCTGCGGCCGATCGTCGTCCCTGGTGGTTCGAGCGTTCGGAACGCCGCGCGAATCTCCTAATAGCATCGTTTCAATATTGCGCCATCTGCAAATTGTCATGTTTGGAGCCCTCGCCCGAGCCGGCGGAGAACGCCCATTGATCCTCATGACGCCGCCCACCAGGTTGTCTTGAGATGACGAGCAACGAGCGCGATTGTCTGCATCGGTCGATGGATGTATGCCTTTGCCGGCGATCTTGCGGACCGGCGATGGACATGGAAGGACAAAGACGATGGCGAAACCGCGGATTATTTACGTGTCGGTGGCGCTCGCGATGCTGATGGTCGTCACCGCGGGTCCGCGTGCGCTGTCCGACGCTGGCGGCGTCCGATCGGTTTCCGGTCACCTTTCCGCCGTATCCTCCGGCGAACCATGGCGGCAATCGCCGGTCATGGTGGTGCAAACCCGTGACACGGATTTCGACGGCGTCGATGGGCCCCGGGTGGCAGCCGTCCGCGAGGCGGTCGGCGAAGCCTTGAAGGACCGCGGGATCACCGTCGCGAAGGACGGATCGCCAGTCCTTCGGTACGAGGTGTCGTCGGCCCGTGGCTCCGCACTGTCACCGGCACCTCAGCCCCCGTCTCCACCCGCACGCGATCCCGAGGACGGGGCTCCCGCGCCTCACCCGCCTGGTGAGCCTTACCGCCCGTTGGATGTGGTCAATCAGGTCACGGTCCCCCTGACACCGGATGGCGGTTCCGAGAACCCGACGGAGTCTTCGATCTCGTTCCTCCTTTTCGAGCACGGGGAAACCCCGGTGTGGCGGGCGACGGTCACGGCATCGGGCGCGGTGGATGAACCGGCCGCCTTGCTTCGCGCAATGACCGGGATTGCAATGGCCGCGCTCGGAACCGACGCGGAGCGTGATTTCGTGCTGAACTGCACGCCGGCCACGGGAGAGCAGGGCGGATCCTGCCAACCGTGACCGTTAAGGGCTAAGAGCGGCCGAGTTCTACTCTATCTTCTCGATTTTCGCGCTCATGTCGGGGACCAATCGAACACGATAGACGGCGTTGCTGCACGTCAGGATCCAAACCGCTTCGGCCTCGGGCGCGCCGGCCTTAGTGTCGCGTTTCGCGCTTTCCGCCTTGTCGCAGGGATGGCCCTGTTCGCGCACGTGCACGGCGACGATCTCCGCCACGTTCTCTTCCGCGAGCGCGTCCGAGAGCAGTAACGCGCCGACGGTTAGGGCGATGCCGGCCGCGAGCGCGCGCCTACGCATGTTCGAGCACCTCGCGCAGTTCGTCCTCGGTGTCCTTGCTGAGCGAGGTCTGCAGGATGTGCGCATGCAGGCCCATGGCCTTCATTTCCTCGAGGACCTTGTCGGTGGTGACCTTACGGATGAGCACGAACAAAGCCGAGGTTCCGGGTTGGAACGTTTCGCCCAGCTGCTTCATGAACTTGTCGTCGACGCCGATGTCGGAGAGCGCGCCGCCGACCGCACCGGCCGCCGCTCCGGCCACAACGCCGAGCAGCGGATTGAGGAACAGCATGCCGATCAGCAGCCCCCAGAAGCTGCCGCCGGCGGCCCCCGCGATGGTCAGGTTGACGGCCTGGTGGAGCTTGACCTTGCCTTTGTCGTCCTTGGTCACCACCACCACGTCTTCCATCTCGATGAGGTATTCCTTCTGCATCTTGGCCAGCGCCGCACGCATCTCGAAGGCCTTGACGTCATCGTCGAAGCCCATCACCACCAAATCGCTCATATCCGTCGTCCCTTATTCCATCCAAACCAAAGACTATTCGCACCGTTTCAATTCTAAGCCATCCGGTAGGATCGCGGCGTCCGGATCTGCCGAGCCGTCGTCACAGGTTTCGTCGAGCTGAGCCTGGGTTAGGCCGGTGGCGCCGCTCAGATCCGCGCCGCTCAGGTCGGTGCGAGTCAGATCGGCACCGGTTAAATTGACGCCTTTCAGGTTGGCGGACTCGAGAATGGCGTCGGTCAAGTTGACGTCGCTCAGGTTGGCGCCTTGCAGGGTGGCTTCGTTCATGACCACGCTCTCGAGGTTGGCGCCGCTCAAATTGGCCTCGGAAAAGTCGCTCCCGGGGTAGCCGCCGCCGCTCAGATCGGCCTTGCTGAGATCGCATTTCGGGCACTCGTCCTGCGCCGCCAATTTCTCCAAGGCGGTGTCATCGGCGGCCCGCGCGCCGGTGGCGATCGCCGTCGCCCCTGCTGCTGCCCCCGCTATTGCCATGGTAACAATGGCCGCAATGCCGAGGGCGCGGATCACGGATTGGCGGTATTTCATTTCGGTCATATTTAATTGTTCCATGCGCTCTTGGTGATTTTCGCCAACGCGTCCCGAAGCGATATCGCGATTTGCAGTTGTCCGCCCGGTTTCGAGAGGATGTCGGTGGCATTGAAGGTGGTGCCGTAGGCGGCGGTGTTCAGGTCCTCGATCGGACTGATGTTCATATTGGCAAGCCCGGTTCCCGCTTCCAGTCCTTCGGAAGTGGCGACGGTCAGGATTTGAACCCCGCCCGAAATGCCGCCGGCGCCGCTCGCATTGACGCCGAGGGGACCAAGCGCGAACCCGCCCGTTCCGCCAACCCGCGAAACACCGCTGGCGACCTCCTTGATGGCATTGCGCGTCAGGATCAGCATCAGGACTTCCGATTGCTTGATCCCCGCCTGAAGACCCGCGCTCTCCTCCCAGAGCTTTACGAACACCGGATCACTCCATACCTCTCCGTGGCGCGCCAACAGAACACCGGTTCCATTTTCGACGCCGACGATAAAGGCGCCGGATTTCACATCTGGAGCGATGATCACCGCTTTCGCGCCGCCGAGGACGTTTTCCACGCCGTCCCATTGCGTGTGCTGGGAAAATTGCTGGATTTCCTCCAGCGCGCCTTCCACCAGGGATCCCTGCGTGTCGTCGGAATGGGCGGTTCCGGCGGCGGCGAACATCAACACGAGGGCCAATAGGTAGCGAGTCATCTTTATCATCAGAGTTCCGTCATCAATCGAATGTCATTGGGTGTCGCTTCTATGGCCTGCGGTGCGAGGGCCGTAGGCTGTGCGCGGGTCATTCATCCATCTCAATGTCCAATCCGTTGGCGCCCATGGACAGCATCAATCCCTCGCGCTTGGTGTCGAGATGGATGGTGACGCCGTTTGGATTCTCCAGCCACATTTGACCCCCGCTCTGATCGCCAAGCGCATAACCGGTTTGCACCTGACCATAGAGACCTGCGAAGTCCTCGATGTTTTCGAGGTCATAGACGTCGCCGTGGGCCTGAATCTCGGAAAGGCCGATGCCGCCAATGCCGAGGCCTGCGACCTTGATGGGATAGGACTGGCCCTGGAAATTGAGCGTGCCGTGACCCATGGTTCCGCTGCCGATATAGGCCACCTGTAACTCATGGAAATCGATGGTGGCGGTGATTTTTTGCGGTTTGTCCTGGGCGCTCACGCTACCCGCCGACGCCAGGACCACAAGAACGGCG
Source organism: uncultured Rhodospirillales bacterium (assembly GCA_937127205.1). Lineage (GTDB taxonomy): Bacteria > Pseudomonadota > Alphaproteobacteria > Rhodospirillales > Defluviicoccaceae > CAKZLS01. The sequence goes on along the minus strand of CAKZLS010000501.1, from coordinate 31,048 downwards.
AGCAAGCCGATGCCGCGAACAATGGTTTTCATATCGAAATTTTCCTCTATCCCTCGTTTCCAGTTTCGGGCGGATGCGCTCTCAGCGTCGCCCGGCGTATTGTTGGACCAACTGCTCCACCAAATATAGGGCATCGCTGTGCATGTTGGTGGGCCACGCCGCGGTGAATTCGCTGTTTTCGTATAGCACGATGGGGAACTGGCGGGCCTTCTCCAACACCGAGATTACCGCTTCACGATTGGTGACCTTCTCGGTGATCTCGATGAAATCCATTTCCATGGGAATGACGAACGCCAGCCTGACCACGGCCACGCACTGGCCTTGAATCGCCTGGACAGGTTTGGCGGAAACGTGCAGTTGGGCGACCAGCGGCTGGCTCGGGTCGACGCGCTGCCCAATCTCCCCGAGGCTGCCGCGCAGCTGCTTGGCGAACTCATCCTTACTGCGGATGCCACATTTCCCTGCTTCTTCGGACAACGTGACGGAGACGTCGTTGTGGCCGGTGGCCGACCAGTCTACGGCAGCTGCGGGTGCCGCACCGGCGATCGTGATCACGATCGCTAAAACCACATAAGACAACTTAGCTCTTGTCATTACATTCTCCGTCATCCGTCCCGAACGATGTCGTCATCGCCGGGACCGAGCATTGGCGGTTTCGCTAGAATTATCAAGCGGCAAGTTCACCTTTTCTGCGACGGCCAACGGGTCTCTCGGCGATCAACCCGCTCCGCCCGGATTCTCGCACGCGAAAACGGCCACGGCGGCGTGCCGATGGGAAACTCTTTCCATGGTATCCGCGCTTTTTGTCTCCACCCGCTTCGCGACTTTGCCGAATTTGGCGCAATGCTCGTCTGCGTCCACGCCGGCCATGGTCGGATACCGGGTGTCATATTCGATGGTGATCCCGCCCGAGCCGGAATTGAGCACTTTGTTCGGTTGCTTGGACGAACAGGCGGCGAGGGTCAGCACGAGGGCCAACATAACTGCGGTTGACGGTGTGAAGGTGCGGCTAACGAGGGCGGACTGCATCGAGTATCCTCCTGGAGCAATCTGGATCAGTCATCGGTTCTCGGAGGCAGATCAACCGTTTCCGAGTTCCTGTCAACCCTGCCTCGTCTGGGATTAGCCCTCATCGCACCCGGAACGAATTTTTTTGCCGAAGTGTGAACTGGTTCACAGACCGCGGCAAAACGAGACCTTATCGTTATTGGCATTTCATCGGTGTGAGGAAGAGAGGTTTTGGGAAAGTGGAAAACCACCGAATGAGATTCGATGCTCGCGGTAGCCAAGCAGCACACTACAGAAAAGTTCTCGACGGACCTCGTTTTTCAAGGAACGGTAAACCATGAAAAAGCATGAGAACGACCTTGCGTACGGCAATTTCACCAATCGATCGAGGCACGAAACGCCTCCGCTCCCGGAGATTGGCTGGCAAGACGTATTGCGGCAAGTGGATGACGCAAAACGCCGACGCCAAGCCTATATTACTCGAGGAATTCTGGGGTTCTTGAGGTATCATCGGGATTGGCTGCGGAAACCGGTGCTAGGTCCGGCCGCGACGGTCTGAACAAACTAATTCAGGAAAAGGACGGGGTCAGCACCATACTTGCAAACGGGCCACTGGACCGAAGCTTCTCCGCCGAGCGTGCTCCGCCGCCGCGCGCTTCGCCGAGGCATAGGTGCCCGTTTGGCTGAATGTCCATCCGTCAGGCATGCGGAAGTGCCAGAGCGTGAAGCCACGCGGCTTGCGTCTGTAAACCCGCTCGTAGCGCTCGGTACTGATCTCAATAACGGGGGTCATCACATACACTCCGAGTTTGTATACTGTGGACCTCTTCCTCTCAAGTTAGTTGAATATTGTATAAATATCGTTAAAAACCTTACCCTCAAAAAAATACGACCGGTGCGTGTATTTAGAGGGCCGGCGAAGGATACGCCGAAGGGCGTCGCCAACATACCCTAGCGCTCTGTGGATAATGGGGACATTTCAGTCTAATCCCCATATGACAACGGTTCCCTACCGCCCGATGCAAATTTACAACAGATCCTACAACATTCTCGATATGGGTTAGGCCATATGGAATGTAAAGGCCCTGAGTCTCCCATCAAACAGGTGCGCGAAATTGCCCAGCTCTGCTATACGCCTCTCTAACATTTGCCAGAGGGTTTTCAGGGGAGAATTTCAACATGAGCACACCCATCCGTCGCGCGCTGATTTCCGTCTCGGATAAGTCCGGGTTGGTGGATCTCGGCCGATTCCTAGACAGCCAAGGCGTTGAGATCCTATCGACCGGCGGTTCGGCCACGGCGTTGAAAGAGGCGGGGGTGCCAGTCGTACAAGTCTCTGATCATACAGGGTTTCCCGAAATCATGGACGGCCGCGTCAAAACCCTGCAGCCAGCCATTCACGGCGGCCTTTTGGCCATCCGGGGCAATCCCGATCACGAGCGCGCCATGTCGGATCACGGGATTTCCCCCATCGACCTGCTCGTGGTCAATCTCTATCCGTTCGAGGCGACGGTCGCTGCGGGCGCTTCGTTCGAAACCTGTATCGAGAATATCGATATCGGAGGACCGGCATTGATTCGGGCGGCCTCTAAAAATCACGCATTTGTGACCGTGGTGGTGGATCCCGGCGACTACCCGCAGTTGATGGAAGAGATGAATTCAGACGGCGGCAGCACCACGGAAGCGTTTCGCCGCCGGCTGGCCGCCAAGGCCTATGGCCGGACCGGCGCCTACGACGCCGCCATTTCAGCTTGGTTCAACGGCGTCGAGGGCGAAACCTTTCCCGATCGATTGGTGTTTGCGGGAACGCGTAAACAGACCATGCGCTATGGCGAAAACCCGCATCAGATGGCCGCGTTTTACGTATCCGGCGAGCAGCGGCCGGGAGTGGCCACGGCGGAGCAGATTCAGGGCAAGGAATTGAGCTTCAACAACCTCAACGACACCGACGCCGCGTTCGAATTGGTCGCCGAGTTCGAACCGCCCGCAGTCGCCATCATCAAGCACGCCAATCCGTGCGGCGTCGCCGTCGCGGACTCGGTGAACGAGGCCTATTCTAAAGCACTAGCCTGCGATCCGGTCAGCGCCTTCGGCGGCATAATCGCGCTCAACCGCACCCTCGACGCGGCCACCGCCGAAGAGATCGCCAAATTGTTCGCGGAAGTGATCATCGCGCCGGAGATCGATTCCGAGGCCCGCGCCATTCTCGCCGCCAAGAAAAACCTGCGCGTCCTGGTGGCCGGCGCACTCCCCGATTCGACGGCGCCGGGAATGACCCTGCGATCCCTTTCGGGCGGCTACCTGCTGCAAGGCCGCGACAACGCGGTCACGTCCGGCGAACTGAAGGTGGTGACCAAGCGCGCACCGACCAACGCCGAAATGGCGGATCTCGAGTTCGCTTATCAGATTTGCAAGCACGTAAAGTCCAATGCCATCGTGTACTGCAAGGACGGCGCCACGGTTGGTGTCGGGGCGGGACAGATGAGCCGGGTCGATTCGGCCCGGATCGCCGCCTGGAAGTCCGCCGATGCCGACAAAGCGGCCGGCGCGACGACGCCGCGCACTCAGGGCTCGGTGGTCGCGTCCGACGCGTTCTTCCCCTTCGCCGACGGCCTGTTGGCCACCGCCGAAGCCGGCGCCACAGCGGTCATTCAGCCCGGCGGCTCAATGCGCGACGACGAGGTGATCGCCGCCGCCGACGAGAAGGGCCTCGCCATGGTGTTCACCGGCATGCGCCACTTCCGGCATTAACGCTTGGCGGAAGCCTGCGGATCGCGGACCGGCAGCAGAAGCAGCATGCCAACGACAAAGAAGACCAGAACGGTGGCAAGACCCACACGCTGGCTGTCAGCCATCGCCGTCACAAAGCCAAAGGCCGCCGGACCGAGAAACGCCGTCGCCTTGCCTGATAGCGCGTAAAGCCCGAACATCTCGGTGCGGAGGTGGGGCGGGGCGACCCTCGCCATCAGCGACCGGCTGGCCGATTGCGCCGGACCGAAGAACAGGCCCAGCGGCAGAGCGATAACCCAGAACAGGGTCTTTGATTCAATCACCAGCAACGCCGCGCCGAGGATGGTCAGAGCACCGACCGCAATCAGGATGGTGCGCTTGGCGCCGATCCAGTCGTCCACCCAGCCGAATACGAACGCGCCGATGCCGGCGGTCACGTTCAAGGCAATGCCGAACAGGAGGATTTCGTCGAAAGTCATGCCGAAGGTCACCGCCGCGTAGATGCCACCGACACTGAACATGGTGTTGAGACCGTCGGTGTAGATCATCCGGGCCAGCAGAAAGAGCGCGATCTGGCGGTGTTCGCGGATCCGCCGGAAGGTTTGCAGCAGGGTATGCAGTCCTTGCCGTACCGCTTCCGAGGCCGGCAGCGTTCCTGCGGGCACATCCGGTACGAACAGGAAAAAGGGAATGCAGAACACCGCGAACCAGCCGGCCACCAGAAGCGCCGTCGCCCGGACCGGCTCGTAGGTTTCCTTGTCCAAGCCGAACAATGGCGGATCCGGCTGAACCAGCACCAGTAACGAAATCACCAGACAAACCAAGCCGCCGGCATAGCCGAAGCCCCAGCCCCAGCCCGACAGCCGTCCCACCTTGTCGGGCGGAACCAGGCTCGGCAGCATGGCGTTGTAGAACACCATGCCGGTCTCGAAAGCGAAGTTGGCGAGAGCCACGAACGCCAAAACCCACAACACATTCGACGGGTCCGGCGCGGCGAACCACAACACGGCGGTGGCGCCGACACACAGCACCGAGAACACGCCGATCCACGGCTTGCGACGGCCAGCCTTGTCGGCAATGGCGCCGAGGATCGGGCTCGCCACCGCGACCGCAAGCGCCGACAGGCTCAGGGCGTACGCCCATTCGCTGGTGCCGGTCACCTCGTCGGCCGCCACTGCCTTGGTGAAGTAGGCGGCGAACACGAAAGTGATAACGACGGTGGGAAAGGCCGAGTTGGCCCAGTCGAGGGTACACCACGCGAACCGTTGCCACGGGGTGGCCTCGAGCTGTGCGCCGGCTTGGCGTGCCTCCACCCTGGGTCTCCGCTGTCGCTATTATCGAGTTTAGCGTACGACTACCATAAGTGGGCCCATACGCCTACCGCTCGATGAGCGAACCCAACTGGCGGCTGGCGACGGTCAGCATGGATAAATCAACCGCACTTGCCGCTTCCAACTCCGTCACCAGTCCACGCGCGCGCTCCACAGCCGCCTTGCGGCTGGCGGACCAAGCGTCGATGGCGCCGTTGGCCGCACTGCCCGCCGTCTCCAGAATGCCTTGAGTGACATCGCGCTGATGGGCGTAGAACTCTTCGATCACCGCGGCGGCCGCCAGTTTTTCCCAATAGCTCGTCGCGGCCAGCTTCTCGGCTTGATAGCGGAGCCAGCCGAAACCCAGGTTCTCGCCAACCGTGAAGTAGAGTTTCGCGACTTCGTCGATTGCAATCCCTCGGGACGCCGACAATCGCACGATGTCGCATGCCGACGGCATGACGATTGAGTACGCCACACGGCGGGACAGGGGCTCCGGCACTCCCTGTTCTTGAAACTGCGCGGCACGGTGCAGGATCCGATCGTTCAATTCCTCCGGCACAACCATATCGATCATGTCGCGAAGCGACGACACAGCGGAACCGAACGCCGAAATGTTGACGGTGATATCGATGGGGCTGCCACCATTGCGCAGGAACCACAGCGCGCCGCGCTGGGTCAGGGTCTGCATCTGACGAAGCAAGGCAACCTGCACGGACGCCGGGACCTGGTTGTCCAGCGCCTCGATCTGTTCCCAAACGTCACGAAGAGAGAACACGTCGCGCGAAATAATGTAAGCGCGAGCAATGTCCACCGGAGGCATACCCGTCTTTTCGGCAATTTCCGTGACGAACGTTCCGCTGACCCGGTTGATCAGGCTGTTGACGATGGATGTGGCGATGAGCTCGCGGCGCAGACGATGGTTGGCGATGCGTTTCTTGTAGGTCTTGTGAAGCGGCGTCGGAAAATACCGGATCACGTCCTCGGCCAAATGGCGATCGTCGGGAAGATCGGACTCGAGGATATCGTCGTACAGCCACAGCTTGCAGTAGGAGAACAGCACCGAGATCTCCGGCCGGGTCAGGCTCTGCCTGTTGGCCGCCCGCTCCGTCAGCGCCTCGTCATCGGGGAGGAACTCCACCGCCCGGTTGAGCAAGCCAAGCCGCTCGAACATGCGGATGAGCCGCCCCTGGTTCTCCAAGGTGTCGGCGCCTTCGGCCTCGATCAGGCTGATTGCCTGGGTCTGCAGATAGTTGTCGCGCAGAACCAGGCCTCCCACCTCGTCGGTCATTTTGGTGAGCAGGCTGTTTCTCTGCTTTTCGGTCAAGTCGCCATCGAAGATCGCCGTATCCAGCAGAATCTTGATATTGACCTCGTGGTCCGAGCAGTCGACGCCGGCCGAATTGTCGATGAAGTCGGTGTTGACGCGGCCGCCGGCGTGGGCGAATTCAATGCGCCCGAGCTGAGTCATGCCCAGATTCGCACCCTCGCCAATGACCTTGCAGCGAAGCTCGCCGCCGTTGACCCGGATCGCGTCGTTTGCGCGGTCACCCACGTCACCGTGGGACTCGGTCGCATCCTTGACATACGTTCCGATGCCGCCGAACCACAGCAGATCAGCCTCGCTCTTCAGCAAATGACGCATGAGCTCATTGGGAGTCATCTTTTCAGCACCGATGCCGAAGGTTTGGCGGATCTCCGGCGACAACGCGATGGACTTGGCCTTGCGTTCGAAGATGCCGCCGCCCGCCGAAATCAGCTTGGCGTCGTAGTCGGTCCACGCCGAGCGCGGTAAATCGAACAGCCGCTGGCGTTCCGCGAAGCTAACCGCCGGATCGGGATCCGGATCGATGAAGATGTGCATGTGGTTGAAGGCGGCAAGCAGCTTGATGTGGGGCGACAGCAGCATGCCGTTGCCGAAGACGTCGCCGGACATGTCGCCGACGCCGACCACTGTAAATTCCTGGCTTTGGGTATCCACGCCGAACTCGCGGAAATGGCGTTTGACCGATTCCCAGGCACCCTTGGCGGTGATGCCCATCTTCTTATGATCGTAACCCTGGCTGCCACCGGACGCGAAGGCGTCGCCGAGCCAGAACCCGTAGTCGGCCGAAACCCCGTTGGCGATGTCCGAGAAGGTGGCCGTGCCTTTGTCGGCGGCCACCACCAGATAGGGATCGTCGGCATCGCGGCGAACCACGGTTTGGGGCGGCACGACATCGCCGCCCACCAGGTTGTCGGTAATGTCCAGAAGGCCGCGAATGAGCGTCTTGTAGCATTCGATGCCCTCGGCCAGGAATGCCTCGCGGTCGCTCGGCGCCGGCGCCCGCTTCAGCACGAAACCCCCTTTGGAGCCCACCGGCACGATGACGGCGTTCTTGACCATTTGCGCCTTCATCAGTCCGAGAATTTCGGTGCGGAAGTCCTCCCGGCGATCGGACCAGCGCAGACCGCCGCGCGCCACCTTGCCGCCCCTCAGGTGCACGCCCTCCATTCGCGGCGAATAGACGAAAACCTCAACCATGGGACGCGGCAGCGGCAGGTCGTCGATGGCACGGCTGTCGAGCTTGAAGGATAGATACGGCTTGGGCTCGCCGTCGGCGCCGGCCTGGAAATAATTGGTCCGCAAGGTGGATTCGATGGCATTGGCGAACCGGCGGAGAATGCGATCTTCGTCGGCGCTGACCACTTGGTCGAGCTGTTTGGCGAGCGATTCGCGAATGGTCTCCGCGCGCCCCCCGGCGCCGGACCCGCCGGCCGGATCGAACATGGTCATGAATAGATCGACGATCAGGCGCGTGATGCCCGCATTCGCCGACAGCGTCTGCTCCATGTACTCCTGCGAAAACGCAATCCCGGCCTGACGCAGATATTTGCAGTAGGCGCGCAGCACGACGACCTCTCGGCAGGTCAGCCCCGCGTCGAGCACCAAGCTGTTGAACCCGTCGCTTTCGACCTCGCCTTGCCAGACACGGAAAAAGGCGTTCTGAAAATTGTCGCGAATCTTGCCGAGATCGACGGCGGCCCCGCTCTCGGTTTCCAGTCCGAAATCGTGGATCAGGACGTTTCGGCCCCCGTCCCTTTGCACCTGGATGTTGTGCGGAACCTCGTCGATCACCCTCAGGCCGAGATCCTCGAGCATGGGCAGCACCTGCGACAGCACGATGGGCTCGTCGGGGTGGAACAACTTAAATCGAAGCTGGTGGTCGGCGGCATCGAAGGGCCGGTAGACCGTCATCCCCAGTGTGCCGCTCTCCAAGGTCTGTTCGATCTTGTCCATATCGGCGACCGCCTGGTCGGCATTAAAGCGATCTTGATAGCCCGGCGGAAATGCAGCGCCGTAACGCCGATGCATGGCGAACCCGATTTCTTCGCCGTGTGCCGTGGTCACCGCCGTGAGCAAATGGTCCGACCACGAACGCGACGCGGCAACGATCTCCTCTTCAATCTCGGCTGCATTATATTCCGGGATCTGACCTGGGGTGGTGCGGACGATCGCGTAGAGTCTGGCCAGTGGCGAGTCGCCCAATTCACCATAATTGGCGGTCACCTTACCCGCGAATGCGCGTTCGAGAATGGCCTGAATGCGAAGCCTCAGGTCCGTGGTGTAGCGGTCTCGCGGCACGTAAACCAGGCAGGTGATGAACCGCTCGAAATCGTCGCGGCGAATGAACAGCGCTACCCGCTGGCGATCCTGCAGATGGAGGATCCGGATGCTGGTCTTAAACAGATGCTCAGCCGAAACCTGCAGCAACTCGTCACGGGGGAAGTTCGCCACGATGTGGATCAACGCCCGAGCATCGTGGCCCTGGGGCTTGAAGCCCGCCATTTCGATGGCTTTTTGCAATTTGCGGCGCAGCAGCGGTATGTCGTGCGGGCTTCTGTTGTAGGCGCCGGCGGTGAACAGACCGACAATCAGGTGCAAGCCGACAACGCGCCCGACGCCGTCGAATTCCTTTACACCGATGGTGTCCATGTGGACGGGCCGGTGAACCCGCGAAACGCGGTTGCCCTTTGTAACCACCAGCATATCGGGTCGCGATATGAACTGGCGCACCTCCGCTGGCGTGGATTCGAGATCGCGCAGCGCATCCAGGACCACAAAATCGGGGTCGCGCAACAGTCCGAGGCCAGCATCGGGAACTTCCTCGACCCGCGCGTCCTCGCCTTCTCCTTGAAGCGTGTACTTGCGATAACCGAGGATGGCGAAGTTATGGTGGTAGATCCAATCAAGGAACTCCCGAACCTCCGCAACATCATCCTCCGGAATATGGTCTCCGCTTGGCGCCGGCGCGTCGATAATCGCCCTCAGCCGCTCGCGCATGGGGGACCAATCCTCGACCGCGGCCCGCACTTCGCCGAGAACTTCCTTCAAGTCGGCGGCAATCTGGTCGAGGACCCCGCCGGACTGGTGGGTCACCTCAACATGCATGAAACTCTCGGCAAGCACATCATCGCCTTCTTCATCGGCGGCGGCGACGCCGAGCAGGTTGCCGTCGCCATCGCGACGAACCCGCTCCACCGGGTGGATGACCAGGGCGACCGCTAGATCGTGGCGGTTCAGCTCCGCGGTGACCGACGCCACCAAGAATGGCATATCGTCGGTGACGATTTCGACGATGGTATGCTCGCTCCGCCACCCGTGCTCTTCCAGTTGGGGATTATAAACACGGACGATTGGCGTTCCAGGTTTGCGATGACTTCCGAATCGCCAATGGGCAAAAGCCGCGCCGAACAGCGTATCGACGGTTTCTCCGTGAATGTCTTCCGGCGGTACATCGGCGAAGTAATTTCGCATGAACCCGGCGACCGCCGGGGCCTGATCCTCACCCAGCTTGCGGAGCGCGGTATCGACCACCTTGGCAATAAGTTCGGCTTTAAATGATTCCGTAATATGCGGCATGGTCCGGTCTCCTCCCCGCCGCCCGTTTTTTTGATTGAGTATGGACGACTGGTCCACATATCGGGTGGCAACGCCGGATTACAAACCGAGAATCAACAAGGTTTCAAGGAAATAAGGAGAATGGAGCGGGCGATGGGGATCGAACCCACGACTTCAACCTTGGCAAGGTTGCGCTCTACCGCTGAGCTACGCCCGCATGACCGCCAACTGACGGTGAAGAGAGAATATGACCAGATGCGAATTTGTTTGCAAGACGGATTATAGGATCCAATTGTTGCCAAAGTATTGAGACGCCGCCGTTTTGCAGATAAATGTGCCTTCATGGCTGCAACTGAAAAAGAACTACACGCGCGTCTGGCGGACCTCGGCATCGAATCGACCACCGTCCGTCATCCTGCCGTGTTTACCGTCGAAGAAAGCAAGGCGCTTCGCGGCAATCTTCCGGGCGCGCACAGCAAGAACCTGTTTTTAAAGGATAAGAAGGGTACGTATTGGCTGGTCGTCACGCTGGAGGATCGGGAGATCGACCTGAAAACGCTGCGCCGCCAGATTGGCGCGGCGCAACTGTCGTTCGCGCGGGCGGAGCGGCTCAAGGAAACGCTCGGGGTCGATCCTGGTTCGGTCACGCCGTTCGCGTTGATTAACGACACGGAAAATAATGTGCGCGTCGTGCTCGATGCCGAGATGATGGCCTGCGAAACGCTCAACTACCATCCGTTGACCAATACGGCTTCTACCACGATTACGCCGGACGGTCTGATGACATTCATCCTTTCGTGCGGACACCAGCCAAGCGTCGTTGAACTGTAAGAATACACCATATAACCCTTGAGCGACGCCCACGATCCCGCCATGTTACGGGGAGTGGCGCATTCGCCTGAAGTGAGTTTAGCAATGTCCGTTATCATCGACCCTCAATCCCCAGGCGCGAGCGCGGCGCCAGCCAGCGATGTCATTAAGGACGGCGACACCCAGTCGTTCACCGCCGATGTCATCGAGGCATCCACGCAAATCCCGGTCATCGTCGACTTCTGGGCGCCATGGTGCGGCCCTTGTAAGCAGTTGGGACCGATGCTGGAGAAGCTGGTTAACCAGGCCGCTGGCCTGGTACGGCTGGTCAAAATCAATATCGATGAGAACAAGGAACTGGCGGCTCAGTTGCGTGTCCAATCGGTTCCGATGGTATACGCCTTCGTTGGCGGCCGGCCGGTCGATGGGTTTGTCGGCGCTCAGCCCGAAAGCAAGCTGCGCGCGTTCATCAGTCAGCTCACCGGCGATGCCCATGCCCCTCTCGATGATGCCCTGGAGCAGGCACAGGCTACCCTCGATGGCGGCGACCCCGAGGGCGCGTTGGCGATTTTCTCACAGATCCTGGGTCAGGATTCCACCAATCCCAAGGCGGTGGCCGGGTTGATTCGCAGTTGCGTCGCCACTGGCGATACGGCCAGCGCACGAGAGGTCGCGGACGGCCTCACCGCGGAGCTGAAAGGCGTTACGGAAGTGGCGGCGGCAATTGCCGCGATCGAACTGGCCGAGCAGGGCGGCTCTGGCGACAGCATTTCCGATCTGCAGAGTACAGTTGCCAAGGAACCGGACAATCATCAGGCGCGCTATGACCTCGCCGTGGCCCTGTACGGAGCCAACCGTGCCGAGGCCGCCGTCGATGAATTGTTGGAACTGGTTCGCCGGGAGCGCGATTGGAACGAGGATGCCGCCCGCAAACAATTGGTCAAAATCTTCGATGCGATGGGGCCAACCCATCCATTGACCGTGGCGTCTCGCCGCCGGTTGTCGTCGTTGCTGTTCTCATGAGCAGCGAAGCGCTGAACGAGATGGAGGGCCGGTTGCCGACAAAACTGCCGCTGTTTCCGCTGCCGGGCGCGCTGTTGCTACCGCACGGGCATCTTCCTCTTCAGATCTTCGAGCCGCGCTATCTCAGAATGGTGGAGTACGCGCTCAGCCATACCCGGACCATCGGCATGATACAGCCGCTGGGCGACGACCCGAACAAGGTTGCCGATAACGCGGAAGTCTACCAGGTCGGTTGCGCCGGACGCATCGTCGAGTTTAGCGAAACCGACGACGACCGGTTTTTGATCACGCTGCGCGGCATTTGCCGTTTTCGGATCATTGAGGAAATGCCGTTGAAGCAGGGATTTCGTAGGATCGTTCCGGATTTCGGGCCGTTCCATATGGATCTCGATGAATCGGACGAAGAGGATATCTTCGACCGCACCGAAATGCTCGACGCTGCGAACGGATATTTGCGGACGAAGGATCTGGCCGTCGATTGGTCGGCGGTGGAGACCATCCCGGATGACGAGCTGGTGTCCGCTCTCTCTATGATCTGTCCGTTCGAGCCGCGCGAGAAACAAGCGCTGCTCGAATGCCGAGGGTGTCATGACCGGAGCCGCATGCTCATGTCATTGTTCGAGATGGCATCTCACAGCGGCGAGACTCACTTCCGGGGGACCAGTCACTGAACCCGGCAATCGATAATTATATAATGGGAGGCACGGGATGAGCACCGAGTCCGTCGACCCAAAACTCCTGGAGATCCTCGTATGCCCGTTGACCAAGGAACCCTTGCGATACGACTCCGAGCATCAGGAACTGATCAGCGAACGGGCCGGCCTGGCCTATCCCATCCGTGACGGCATTCCGATCATGCTGCCCGATGAAGCACGCCCACTCGACACGGATTCCAGCGGCAAGGTGGCACCGTGACCACCACCTACGGGAACGTTCACCATCCGGTCGAGATCCGCCTCAAGCGCGAGGAAAAGGTGCTGGAAATCGATTTCGAAACCGGCGAGTCGTTCAGCTTGCCGGCGGAACTGTTGCGCGTCGAGAGCCCGTCGGCCGAAGTGCAGGGACACAGCCCGGCGCAAAAGACCGTGGTGGCGGGGCGCCGCCACGTCGGCATCATGAAGCTTGAGCCCGTTGGCAATTACGCCGTGCGCATCGCCTTCGACGACATGCACGACACCGGTCTCTTCACGTGGGACTGGCTGTATAATATGGGCGCCAATAAGGAAGCCATGTGGGCGGCCTACATGGAGGCCTTGAAGGAAAAAGGGCTCTCTAGAGACCCCTGAACCAATTTAGCGAACAGGTCCTATAAGCTTTCTCCGCGCATCAGCTTGGGCAATTCGCCGACCACACCCATGGCATGCTGCATGAACACCTTCTTGAGTGGCGGAATGCGATTGACAATCGCCAGGCCGGTGTCGCGCGCCAGGCGGAGCGGTGCCACATCGTTCGAAAACAACCGGTTCAAGGCGTCGGTCATGGCCAGCATCAAGGTGTTGTCGAAACGCCGCCATCTTTCATAGCGCTCCAACACGTCGGGAGCCCCCAGATCCAGTCCGAGGCGGCGGGAGTCGGCAAGGACCTCCGCCAGCGCCGCCACGTCGCGCCAGCCCATATTCAGTCCCTGTCCGGCAATGGGATGCATTGCGTGCGCGGCGTCGCCAACCAGCGCAAGACGGTGCGCCACCGATGTATGGGCATACTGCAGCGATAACGGGTAGCTCCAACGCGGTCCGACCACTTCGGTTTCCCCCAGGAAATCGCCAAACCGCGTGGCCAATTCTTCGGCGAAATCCTCATCGTTCAATTTCATCGTGGCCTTGCCCAGGTCGTCGCGCTCGGTCCAGACAATAGACGAGCGGTTCCCCGGCAACGGCAGGATCGCGAAAGGTCCCGAGGGCAGAAAACGTTCATGGGCAACATTCTGATGCGGCCGGTCGTGAGCCACCGTACAAACGATGCCCCATTGACGGTAAGACCACTGCGTTACGCGAATCCCCGCGTCCTCGCGGAGCCGCGAAAAGCGGCCGTCGGCCGCGACCACCAGCGGTGCGCGGATATGACGGCCATCGGCCAAGGCCGCATCGACCATGCCGGGACCGCGTTCGAGCTTCGTTATCCGTATAGGGGCCAGCAATTGGATCCTTGGAATTTCCCGAATCCGCTCCAGGGTCCCGCGGCGGATGAACCGGTTCTCGACCATGTGTCCCAGCGGCTCATCGCCCACCTCGCGATGGTCGTAATGAAGGAAAAGCCTCGATTCACCCTCCGACACTCGGATGTCGAGGATCGGAGCGGCTTGGCTTTTCACCTTGTCCCAGATACCGATCCCTTCCAGCAGCCTTCGAGAAGATAGGGCGACAGCGGACGCCCGCCCATCGAAGCCTGCCGACAAGGCCTCGTTCGGATCCCCCATTTCGACCGCGGCAACGGTCAGTCCGGCCTCAGCCAACGCGCACGCCATGGGCCCCCCGACCAGGCCGCCGCCGACCACCAGCACATCCGCGTGAATGATATCGGCTGTTTGTTCAGCGTTCGAGTTCATTGTTCCGGTTTCCGTTCAATCATTCTGCCGTTACGACAGTCAGGCTCAAATGCCCAAAAAGTTACCATCGACGCCAAACCGCACACTAAATGGGCGCGGCCAGGATCCTACCCGGATGGGTCAGAGCCGGAGCGCCCTCAGAAGTTTGTTATTTTTCAACCATGAATGCACATTTCCCTCGGAATGGCATGGTTCGTGATAATTGACGCATGAGTGTCCCTGACATGTGCGCCTTTGGTTACCGTAACAATGTCTGCATCCAGTCCAAAACAATTCAACACATCCGCCAGGAACAAAAAAGCTGAAAGGCCGCCGTGTTCTGGGGAGGGAGAGTAAAACGATGAAACTGGTGACCGCCGTCATTAAGCCCTTCAAGCTGGACGATGTTCGCGAAGCCCTGACCTCGGTCGGCATTCAAGGGATGACGGTTTCCGAGGTTAAAGGATTTGGCCGGCAAAAAGGCCAAACCGAGATCTATCGCGGCGCTGAGTATACCGCCCAATTCCTGCCCAAGATCAAGATCGAAGTCGTCATAAACGACGAGTTGTTGGAAAGCGTGGTCGACACCATTCAAAGCGCCGCGCGCACCGAAAAGATCGGAGACGGAAAAATCTTCGTTTCCGAGGTTACCAAGGTGGTGCGTATTCGAACCGGCGATACCGACATGGACGCTCTCTAAACCTCGCACGGATCGGCCATTCGGACACCTCCCCGGTATGCCGAAACTCGATGCAATTCGCGTTCAAAGACCACACAAATTTTTGCACGCCCATTGAGCAAGCGAGAGAGTGGCGCCTAATTCTTGAGCAATTTTTTGAGGGTTACAATCCGGGTGACGCCGCTTCCAGTGCAAGTTTTTTGCGATATTTCAGTGGATTAACACGTCATGAACGAATCTGGCACGAATGTTGAGAAGGTTGGACATGGTTTTTGGACGGGTGCACCGGCACCGGCAAAAGAGTGAGACCAGTCAATCGTTGGGCGGACGACAAAATCCGATCACGTTTGCCACGCTCTTCGGACACATGTGAAGCGGTCAGTCCGCTGATCAACGGCGCCCACAAACATGCGATACTAGGAGAGCCTGAGAAATGAGCTGCCTTATACGAAACCTTGGCCTTCTCGGTTTGGCCGCCTTGATGCTAATGGCCGGAGCCGACGCCGCACTCGCCCAGGAGGCGACACTCGATACAGGAGACACGGCGTGGATGCTGACATCTACCGCCTTGGTTCTATTGATGACCATTCCCGGGCTTGCGCTGTTCTACGCCGGGATGGTTCGGCACAAAAACATCCTCGCCACCGCCATGCAGAGCTTTGCCACATGCTGTCTGATGACGGTTCTTTGGATGGTTGCAGGCTATTCGCTGGCATTCAGCGACGGCGGCGCTCTCAATGATTACGTGGGCGGACTGAGCAATCTGTTTTTGAAAGATCTTAGTGTCGATTCCATGAGCGGAACGATTCCCGAATCCGTGTTTATGACCTTTCAGATGACATTCGCCATTATCACCCCGGCACTGATTACCGGAGCGTTTGCCGATCGCATGAAGTTTTCGGCGATGCTGTTGTTCCTTGGCGCTTGGATGCTGCTCGTTTACGCACCGATTTGCCATTGGGTATGGGGCGGCGGATTCCTCGGCGGAGACGGTGTCCTTGATTTCGCGGGC
Source organism: uncultured Rhodospirillales bacterium (assembly GCA_937127205.1). GTDB lineage: Bacteria > Pseudomonadota > Alphaproteobacteria > Rhodospirillales > Defluviicoccaceae > CAKZLS01. Next base: position 15,070 of record CAKZLS010000501.1, on the reverse strand, counting down.
GGCACGGTGGTCCACATCAACGCCGGTATCGCAGGATTGGTGGCGTGTATCGTTCTCGGCAAGCGTCGGGGCTATCCGACGGAAAACATGGCGCCCGCCAACCTGACCCTGAGCGTCATTGGCGCGTCCCTGCTGTGGGTCGGCTGGTTCGGTTTCAACGCCGGCTCGGCAGTTGGCGCCAACGGCGCGGCCGGCATGGCCATGACGGTTACCCAGATCGCCACCGCCACGGCCGCTCTCACTTGGATGTTCCTTGAATGGATCCTGCGCAAGAAGCCCAGCGTGCTCGGTATCGTCTCCGGCGCCGTCGGCGGGCTTGTGGCAATCACCCCGGCGTCCGGCTTCGTGGATCCCATGGGTGCGTTGTTCATCGGCATTGCCGCCGGTGCCGGCTGTTACTGGGGTGCCGTGTGGCTGAAGCGGAAACTCGGCTATGACGACTCGCTCGACGTCTTTGGTGTCCACGGGATCGGCGGGATCATCGGTGCCATTCTCACCGGCGTCTTCGCGGTCGAAGCCATCGGCGGTACGCCCGGATTGCTCGAGGGCAACCCCGGCCAGGTGTGGATCCAGTTCTACGGTATCCTCGCCACCGTCATTTACTGTGCGATCGCGTCCTTCATTCTCCTGAAAATCGTGGATGTGATTGTCGGACTGCGCGTCGACGAGGAATCGGAAGTGGTCGGGCTCGATCAGAGCCTCCACGGCGAAACTCTCCATTAACCCAAACCCGGGCTGGACATTCGCGAACTCCTTCGCCTTTCCTCCTCCATTCCAACCCGGACACCTTGGCCGGAAGGCATTGCCTTCCGGCCATTTTTATTGTTGAGGCGCGGTGAAGCTCGCCACGTGTTGAGCACACTTCGAGCGACCGCTACACTCCCGCCGTCATGATGAACCCGCGTCTCGATCTGCTGGCGGACTATCCCTTCGACCGGCTCCGCGCCCTTCTGGACGGCCTTCCGCCGCCGAAGGAATTGGAAACCCTCGTGTTGTCAGTGGGTGAACCTCGCCATTCGCCGTCACCGCTGGTCCATGAGGTCATCGCGGCCAACAGCGGGCTGTGGGGCCGGTATCCGCCCATCGACGGCACGCCGGAGTTTCGTCTTGCCGTCACCGACTGGCTCAACCGCCGCTATGCACTTCCCGACGGGCTGGTGGACGCCCACAAGCATGTCCTTCCCGTCGCGGGCACCCGCGAGGCGTTGTATTTGATTGCCAGCGTGGCAATTGCCGAACGGCGTGCCGGGTCCCGTCCAGCGGTCCTGATGCCGAATCCCTTCTACCAAGTCTATTACGGTGCCGCCGTCATGAGCGGGGCCGAGCCATGCTATCTGGCCGCGACGCCGGAAACCGGACATCTTCCGGATTTGACGCAACTCGATGACGCGGCCCTGGAACGAACGGCGATCATGTATCTGTGCTCACCGGCGAACCCCCAGGGCGCGGCGGCCGATGGCGGATACCTGGAAAATGCAATTCGTCTGGCGCGGCGCTTTGATTTCGTCCTCGTGGTCGACGAATGCTACAGCGACATCTACGACCGGCAGCCGCCATGCGGCGCGCTGCAAGCCTGCGCCGCCATGAGCGACGGCAGCGGCGGCGAGGACATGGCCAACGTCCTCGTGTTTCATTCCCTGTCGAAGCGATCCAGCGTACCCGGCCTCCGATCCGGGTTCGTCGCTGGCGATCCACGGTTGATTTCAGCGTTTCGTCGCGTGCGGTCCTTCGGCGGCGCATCGGTGCCGCTTCCTGTTCTCGCGGCCTCTGCCGCGCTTTGGAAAGACACGGATTATCCCGAGCACAACCGCGCCCTCTATCGCGAGAAATTCGACGCCGCAGAGGCTATTCTGGCGAATCGATTCGGTTTTTATCGGCCCGAGGGCGGTTTTTTTCTCTGGCTGGATGTGGGAAACGGCGAAGAGGCCGCAAAAAAACTTTGGGCCGAAGGAGCGCTTCGCGTGCTCCCGGGGGCCTATTTGGCCAAGTCGGACGCGTTTGGAGCCAATCCAGGCGCCAATTACATTCGCATGGCGCTGATCGACGATCTACCATCTACACAAGAAGCTTTAAGACGTCTCGATAAGATCTTATAAGATAAGACCTCTTAGCTTCAGGATGTCATGTCGATGATCGTCCAAAATCGGATCGACACCGTCTTCCCCGACGGCACCACCGAGTTTTTCAAACGGCGGGCAACGGAAATCACGGGTGTTGCCATTCTCGCCTGCGCGGGACTCTTGTTTTTCGCCGTGTTCAGTTTCAATCCAGCCGACCCGTCGCTCAACCACGCCACCGACGCGGCACCCACCAACTTGCTGGGCCGGGAAGGGTCGTACGTTGCCGACTTCCTGTTGCATGTATGGGGTTGGACCGCGTTGGCACCATTAGCGGCACTGGCGGTTTGGGGTTGGCAGATCATGCGCCGCCGCCCGCCGCAGCGGCTATGGCTGCGCGCTCTGACCTTGCTCCCGGCCATGGTCCTCCTCAGCACGGCGCTCGCCGTTATTCCGGCGCCTGACTCCTGGCCGCTGGCCACCGGTCTCGGTGGCGGCGCCGGAAACGTCTTGATGGAGGGCGCATTTGGATCGGCGGAAAGCCTGAGCCCGGTATTTTCCACAACCCTGCTCGCGCTCGCGTGCTTCGTCGTCGGAATGCTCGGCTGGGCATTCAGCCTTGGTCTCACGCGGCCCGAGTGGCAGGCCATCGGACAATCCGCGGTTCGCGGCATCGTCATGCTGAAAACCACCGCGCTGCGTGTCTACCGCACCATCGTGCGGACCGCGGGAACACTTCGCGGCGCCGCGTCGTCTCGCCGTCTGGAACCGGCGTTTGCAGCGGGCAAGACCGAGAGAGCCGACAGCGCCGCCGAAACGCCCAGAAAGCCGCGTAGCGCCTCCGCCGACGGCGAGATCGTCGTCCCGAAACAGCCACGGATGAAGTCGAGCCGCAAAGCGGTAGAGCAATCCCAACACCGGTTCGATTTCGAAGACGGCAACGGTTATGCATTCCCGCCCTTGGATCTCTTGAACGCGCCTCCCAACGCGGCGGTCCATGCATCCGTCAATCGCGAAGCACTCGAGGAGAACGCAATAATGCTGGCCTCGGTGCTTGACGATTTCGGTGTTCGCGGAGAGATCGTCAAAGTCAGGCCCGGCCCGGTCGTCACCCTTTACGAGCTTGAACCGGCACCCGGCACCAAGAGTTCTCGGGTCATCGGTCTCGCCGACGACATTTCCCGGTCCATGAGCGCGATCTCGGCGCGCATCGCCGTCGTTCCCGGACGCAACGTTATCGGTATCGAGTTACCGAACATCAAGCGGGAAACGGTGGGGCTGCGGGAACTGCTCGCCTCTGCTGCCTTCGAGCGCTATGGCGGCAAAATGACGTTGGCGCTCGGCAAGGACATCGGCGGAACGCCGGTGCTGGTGGACTTGACCCGCATGCCGCACCTGTTGGTCGCCGGCACCACCGGTTCCGGTAAATCCGTGGCCATCAATGCGATGATCCTGTCGCTGCTCTATCAACTTTCACCGAGTGCCTGCAAATTCATCCTGATCGACCCGAAGATGCTGGAATTGTCGGTTTACGATGGCATTCCGCACTTGTTGAGCCCGGTGGTTACCGAACCCGGCAAGGCGGTGGTGGCGCTGAAGTGGACCGTCCGCGAGATGGAAGAGCGCTACCGGGCCATGTCGCAGCTGGGTGTGCGCAATATTGCCGGCTATAACGCCCGTGTCGCGGAAGCCAAGAGCAAGGGCGAAACACTTGTCCGCCGGGTTCAAACCGGATTTGGCGAAGACGGCAAGCCGGTGTTCGAAGAACAGGAGCTGGATCTGGAGGCCCTTCCGTTCATCGTCGTCGTGGTCGACGAGATGGCGGATTTGATGCTGGTCGCCGGCAAGGATATCGAGGCCGCGGTGCAACGTCTCGCACAAATGGCCCGGGCCGCCGGCATTCACCTGATCATGGCAACGCAACGACCCTCGGTGGACGTGATCACCGGAACCATCAAGGCAAACTTCCCGACGCGCATGAGCTTCCAGGTGACCTCCAAGATCGACAGCCGCACGATCCTCGGAGAGCAGGGCGCCGAGCAGCTTCTCGGCCAAGGCGACATGCTCTATATGGCGGCCGGCGGGCGGGTCACCCGCGTACACGGTCCTTTTGTCTCCGATGAAGAGGTGGAAGCCGCCGTGAAGTTCCTGAAGGATCAAGGCGAGCCACAGTACCTTCAAGAGGTTACCGAATTCGAAGAGGAGTCCGGCGTCGGCGAATTCGGCATCGGCGAAGGGTCCAGCGGCGATGAGCTTTATGACGAAGCCGTGGCGATCGTCGCCCGCGACGGAAAAGCCTCGACAAGCTTCGTGCAACGCCGCCTGCAGATCGGCTACAATCGCGCCGCAAGAATTATTGAACAGATGGAGGCGGAAGGGATTGTCAGTAAGCCCGATCGTGTCGGCCGCCGCGAAGTGTTGATCGGTGAGCGTGCGGAATAAGCTCCACTGCGATAAACTGTTTCCCACCGGAAGGCGAAGAGTTCTGGCTGCGATCTTATCGGTCGTGGCTTGTTTGGCTGTCGTTTTCCCGGTGAGCGCAGAGGCACCTCGTGCTATGGCCCTCGCGCAATCGGAATTGGACGCGGTTAACCGTATCGAAGCCTATTTGAATAGGATCGAGACCGTGCGCGCGGAATTCCTGCAGTCATCCTCCAATGGTGCCACAGCGAGAGGAGAGCTCTATATCTCCCGTCCCGGCCGGCTTCGCATCGAATATCAACCGCCGGTTCCGATCCTCGTGGTCGCCGACGGAACGTTCTTGATCTACCATGACCGCGAACTCAACCAGGTCAGCTACATTCCGCTCGGTTCGACACCGGCGGGAATTCTCCTGGACGAGCGCATTGCTTTGACCGGGGGCGACCTGACCATCACGGGTTTTGAACAAGCAAACGGAATGGTACGCGTAACCTTGGTCCGCGCGGACAATCCGATGGAAGGAAGCTTGAGCCTGTTCTTTACCGACAGTCCGCTCACACTCAGGAAATGGGCGGTAACCGACGCCCAGGGCATTGTCACCGACGTTTCCCTGGTGAAAACCAAGTTTGGTGTTTCGCTGGATCCAGAACTGTTTCGCTTCAAGAACCCGAAGATTTTCCGCGACCAGTTCAATTAACTCTAAAATTATTGATATAGAGGGGTGGACCATCAATCACAAGCTGTGCGTTTTTTGCATGTCAGGCATGCGCTTGGCGCATTGGCTTTGGGTTAGAGCGCCAACCACCTAAAGAAGTGGAGCGGATGATTCCGCAAGGAGTCGGAAGCCCCGGATGGTTCCCCTGCCATCCGTTAGCTTTCTTGCGAGGAAGCTGAGGCGCCCGGTTAACCCCCCTGGCCGGGCGCTTTTTTTACATTTTGCCTAAGTTATTTCGTCGATCTGTTATCCGTCCACCACAAGATTACGCGACGAGGCGATATCCGCCGGCTTCGGTAACAAGAATGCGCGCGCTCGAGGGATCCGCTTCGATTTTCTGGCGCAATCGATAGACATGCGTTTCCAGAGTATGGGTGGTGACACCAGCATTGTATCCCCACACTTCATCGAGAAGGATGTCGCGGCTGATGACCCGGCCCCCGGATCGGTAAAGAAATTTTAGAATGGCCGCTTCTTTGTCCGTTAGGCGTACTTTCTTGCTGTTTTCGTTGTTCACCAAGAGTTTGGCGCTTGGGTGGAATGTGTACGGACCGATCACGAATACGGCGTCGTCACTGCGTTCATGCTGACGAATGTGCGCGCGCAATCGCGCAAGCAAGACGCCGAGCCGAAAAGGCTTTGTGATGTAGTCGTTCGCACCGGCGTCCAAACCGAGGATCGTATCGGAGTCGCTGTCGGCGCCGGTTAGCATGATGACCGGGCATTTCAAACCATTGCGGCGCATTAAGCGGCAGACCTCGCGGCCGTCCATATCCGGCAGCCCGACATCCAAAATCACCACATCGAAATGGTCGGCCTTAGCCGCCTCCAGACCGCTCGCCCCAGAATTTGCCGTCACCGTCACGAATTCCTCATGCAACTGGAGCTGCTCCGAAAGCATCTCGCGAAGCGGATCGTCATCATCAACAAGAAGAACTCGTTTTCCAGTGGTCACGTCAAAACTCTTCCCGCAGTTCTTTTCCGGATTATGCCTATTGAAACAATAGTACCCTTGCTACGATTTACAACTGTGATGAGTGTTCACCTGCGGATGGCTGTCCGGAAGCGGTATTTCATGCTTTGCCAACTCCGAAACAATTCACTTCCACCCCTACGCCTTCAAGGGTATCGTCGCGATCCTGCAAACGCCTGGAGGCACCACCGATCTTGACCAACCGTCCGCACCTTGTCCCCGCGACCCGTGAGCCGCTGTCGCTGCTCTCGGTGGATCGGGCGGTCTCCGACCTGCGCCGGGGCCGCTTCGTGGTGATTCGCGGCAGCGGAGGTTTGGCTTCGCTGATGCTGGCGGCGGAAGCGGTTACCCCTCAGGGCTTGGCGGAGTTGGCTGCGGTCAGCCACTCTCAACCATGTCTCGTCATTACGGCGCGGCGCGCCGCGGTGCTTGGGCTCACGCCGGGCGGTTTCAAGGTTGTGAATTTGGCCGCCGAGCCCGGTTTTTCCGTGGAAGTCATTCAGGAACTGTCCGATCCACTGTCCGGGCTGCCGATTCCGCCTCCCTATGAGCTCACGGTTGCCGAGTCTCCTGCGTTCAGTTGTGATAGCGCGGCCGTTCAGCTTGCCAAAACGGCACGGTTGCTGCCGGCAGCGGTCAGTGCGACCATCGCCGATCCAGACGCAAAGGATTTGGACGCCTGGGCCGCGCGTCACGATTTGCTGCTTGTCGATACCGGCGACGTTTTTCAATACGAGCGCTCCGCCTCCAGGAGCTTGCGCGCCGTCAGCGAGGCCCGCGTGCCGCTGGCCGGTGCCGAAAACGCGCGCATTGTCGCTTTTCGTCCTCTTGACGGCGGGCTGGAGCACTTGGCGGTGTTGCTGGGCGAACCGGATCATGAAAAACCGGTTCTGACCCGACTGCATTCCGAATGTTTCACCGGAGATCTCTTGGGTAGCCTTCGCTGCGATTGCGGCGACCAGTTGCGGGGCGCCATTCGGGAGGTGTCGGCAGCCGGGGGAGGAGTGCTCCTCTATCTCGCTCAGGAAGGCCGCGGTATCGGATTGGTCAACAAGTTGCGCGCCTACGAATTGCAAGACCAGGGTTTCGATACGCTGGATGCGAACGAGCAATTAGGCTTCGATGCAGACGAGCGGGTCTACCTGCCGGCGGCGCAGATGTTGCGTCAACTCGGGTTCGGCCGCGTCCGGCTGCTGACCAACAACCCGGGAAAGGTGGACGGTCTCGCCCTGTGCGGGATAACCGTCGAGGAGCGCGTCCCTCATAAGTTTCCATCGAACCAGCACAACGAAGTCTACATTCGCACCAAGGCGGGCCGTGGCGGCCACCTGCTGTAGGGCCCGGGTGGGCAAGATTGTCGGTGGAGCGGGAAGTTTTTGCCCGGTGATCTCTCCGTCAAATCCATCCGCTACTTTTTAACACACTGATTTTCCATGATTTTCGTTTGGCACTGCGTTTGCGTAGAACGTAGCAACAGACGAAAGTATGGAAGATCATGGATCTCACGACGACAAGCCCGGCTTCAGGCTATTCGGCCCGATCGCAGCCGATTGCCTATCATTCGACGGCATCGCCGAGCAAGGTGCCAGAAGAACCCTATCGTTTCGAGCCCTTCGGCGACGATGGTCTGACCTTCGAGGATATTCTCGACGTCATCAACCCGCTGCAGCACATTCCGATTATTTCGACGCTTTATCGGGAATGGGCCGACGACCAGATCGACCCGATCCCGCGGATCGCCGGGGGCGCGCTGTTCGGTGGCTGGATGGGGGCGATCTCCTCGTTGGTCAACATGGTCGTTGATGAAATAACCGGCAGCGATGTTGGCGAGCATGTCCTGGCGTTCGCCACCGATCTCCTGGGAATCGATGACAGCGAACCATCCGAAATGTACGCCGGAGCAATCTCCCCGCCGGAGGGCGATGCGGACACGGTCCCGCTGGAAATCGCTTCCGGCGGCAGACCTTCGCCCGCGCCCGTCCCGACGTCGCTGGAGGTTCTCGAGTGGCCGCACTTGGCGACCGATCCCGCCGCCGACACGTTGCAAGCTCTCAAGACCGGTCCGACTGTTGGCGTGCTGGAGAACAGGATGGCGTCGGTCAGACAAGGACATGTGACGGATCTCGTAGTCTTAGCCATGTCCATGTATGAGAAAGGCGAGCGCTCGGACACCCAACGTGTAACTCCGAGGATCGACGTCCTGAGCTAATCCAATGGCCTGTTTGGACCGGAGCGTAAGTTGGTATCAACCCGGCAGCGGCGGCCGGGGGCCAAAAATGGCCGTACCGACGCGAACCATGGTGGCGCCAAACCGAACGGCTATGGGATAATCGCCGGTCATCCCCATGCTAAGCTCGGGAAGGTTGTGCCGCCGCGCGATTTCACGCAACAAGGCGAAATGCAGCGACGGCTCCTCGTCTGCCGGCGGAATACACATCAAGCCCTTGAGCGGCAGACCATAGGTTTCCACGCACTCTTCAATGAATGAGTCCACGTCCGCGAGAGCGGCTCCGTGTTTCTGCGGCTCGTCACCGGTGTTCACTTGTATCAGCACGTCGGGCCGGCGATCCTCCGATTCCATCGCATTGGCCAGCGAACGCGCCAGTTTAGGGCGGTCCACCGATTCGATCACATCACACAGCTGGACAGCTCGGCGAACCTTATTCCGCTGCAATGGACCGATCAGATGCAAGCGCGCGTCGGGAAACGCTTCTTTCAACGCCGGCCACTTGTCCTCCGCTTCCTGCACCCGGTTCTCGCCGAAGATCCTGTGACCCGCATCCAACGCCGGGAGAATGCGCTCGGGCGGGTTGGTTTTGCTCACCGCGATTATCGTAACGGAATTCGGCTCACGCTCGACTGCCGCCGCCGCGGCGTCGATCTCCGCCCTGACCGCCAGAAGATTGCGGCGCACGTCCACTTGTTCCGATGATTGGTTTACCATTTGCATTCGAAAACCCGTTGCGCCCATTGTTGGTCTCATGACGAACCTAGCAGAGCTCTCGCGGCGGCTCAAACCGCGCGTCCCCGACCCGATGCTGCCGCCGCTGATTCTGATGACCGATCGTCAAAGGTTGGCAGATCCAATCTCCATCGTGGAAACGCTTCCCCATGGAAGCGCGGTCATCCTGCGGCACTACGGAGATCCGGATCGCGAATTGCTGGCTTTTCGTCTTGCCGCCCGCTGCCGCGCGCTTGGATTGCGCCTGTTGATTTCGGAGGATATCTCGTTGGCGGCACGCGTTCGTGCGCACGGGCTCCACCTCCCTGAAACGCGGACACGAATGCCTCCGCGAACCTGGCGGACGTGTGCTCGCAACGGCTGGCTGGTCACGGCGGCGGCTCACTCGCTCAAGGCCATCATGAGCGCCGCCGAGGCAGGCGTCAACGCGGTTCTGTTATCATCGGTATTTCCAACGAAAAGCCACCCCGGTGCCGCGGCCATCGGATCGCTCAGGTTCGCCGCCTGGGTGCGTCGGAGCCCGTTGCCCGTGTACGCCCTCGGCGGGGTTGACGTCGACTCGGCCCGTCGCCTTTGCTCAAGCGGCGCCGCGGGTTTCGCCGGAATCGGTGGGTTCACGGGCTCCGGGCGAACTGTCCGATAATTAGCAACTATTCGATGCTGCCGTTCTCGCCGTAGCCGAAGGCGTCGATGAAGGGCCGCAGGATGGGCAGGACCTGCTCCATCGGTTCGCGATAGTTCAGCCACCGGCTGACGGAACGGGAATAGATCGGCTGAACGACCTGGTGGTAGCTGGGTGTCGCGATGCGGCGGCCTTTTGCCCGTTCGGCGTACGCGAGGATCGCGTCGTCCCACGGCACCTCCAGAAAATCGAGAATGCGCCGGGTCTGAGGCTCGAATTCGGCTACGAGATCCTCGTAGCGGCTCGGGTGAACGGATACCGGCAGCGTCGCCTCGTACTGCTGCCATAAACCCATCACGCCTTGGTAGAACCTGGCGGTATCCGGAAGCGAGCCGAACTGAACCATCGCCATATTGGGCTCGAAGTATTGCATGAAACCGCTGAGCACGACGTCGCAGGGATGTCTCAGAGCAAGAAGCAGCTTTGCCTCGGGGAACAGGCGATGGATCAATCCAACGTCCATGATGTTCAGTGGATGCTTGTCCACCAGGATACCGTCAGGAACGCCGTCCATGTAGCTGGCGACTTCCGCGAAATAAATCTGCCGAAGGCCGGCTACGTCCTCCGCTGTCATGACCGCGAGAGCATTGGGATACCCTCCCGGCATCTCGCGCACCCGCTGCTTGACCACATCGATCGCGGGTTTTTCCTCCATGGTATGGAGCGACGGATGGGCGTCGAGGATCTGGTCCAGCAAGGTTGTTCCCGAGCGTGGGAATCCGATGAGAAAAACCGGTTGCCGCTCCAGAAACGGGATCGGCGGTGTCCAGGAGGCGAGCCATTCGGCTGTAAAGGCGGTTTTGAGATCGACGATGAGGTCGGGAAAGCGGTTCTTGTCGACCCGCTTCCATTGCGGGGTTTCCGCGGCCAGCTCATTGGCCTTCTTATAGGCAGTATAGGCGCGCTCATAGTCTCCGGTTCGGTCGCGCAGCGCGGCCAACTCATACAAAGCGACGTCTGTTCCCAAAATGTCCAAATTCTCAAGGTTCAAGGCTTCCAGCCGATCGATCGCTTCGCGTTCCCGGCCAAGCCGCTTTTCGCACTTTGCCGCCAAGACATGCGCCTGAACATACCCGGGCCGACTGCGCAGCGCCTGCTCGGCCATGGCAAGCCCGTCCTCCAGTTTGCTGGATCTTTCGAAGAATGCCGCTAGCGCGACGCAGGTATCCTCATCTTCCGGCGCAAGCGCGAGGGCGCGTTCGAAACTGGCGCGAGCGTCCTCCATTTGCCCAAGCTCCCACAACACTTCGCCAAGACTTCTGTGCGCCTTTACATAGTCGGGTTTCAATTCGAGAGCGCGGCGAAACGCCGCAACGGCCTCCTTGCGCTCGCCAAGCGCCTGCAACGCTCTGCCGCAATTGCAGTAAGCCTCGGCATATTGAGGATTTAATTGTACCGCGCTGTTGTAACTGGAAAGCGACTCCTCCGGGCGTCCCAAGTCCTGAAGCGCGTTTCCAAGATTGTTGTGCGCCTCCGCATAGGCTGGGTTCAAAGCAAGCGCTCGTCGAAAGCTGCTCTCCGCGTCGCCGGCGCGATCGAGGGCGAGAAGCACGGTGCCGAGGCTGTTGTGGTAGGCCGCATTCTCGCTATTCGTTTCGATTGCACGGGAGATCAGGTCCAGCGCCCGGTCGTGTTCTTCTCCGTTGCTCGCGATCAGACCCAGTAAATGCAGGGCATCCGGATGGTTGGGCTGCCTTCGCAGAACTTTTTCATAGAGACCGGCCGCTCTGTCCAGTTGCCCCGACTGATGGTATCGGGCGCCATCCATGAGCGTTTTTTCGATATTTGTTCCCGGGCCGCCGGATCTGCTTTTTGGGTGTCGCGATTGCAGACGGCGTTGCTGACGATTCACCAGAAGGGACCCTTTCCGTTGTCCGATCGCCACACGCTGTCTCGGCTATGCGTGCCGTGAAGCTTCGCGGCGAATTGCCCCGGTACTCACCACTATGACTCGAACGCGGCCACCGCCTCGGTCACCCGGTCCATCAACTCGCGCCAATCGCCCGGAGCTGTTTGCCGAAACAGCCGCATGGTCGGATACCACGGGGTATCCTCCCGATCCAGTAACCAACGCCATTCCGGAACAAAGGGAACCAGCATCCAGGTGGGCCGCCCCATGGCGCCGGCCAGGTGCGCCACCGCCGTATCAACGGAAATGACCAGATCCAAATTAGCGATGATCGCCGCGGTATCGGCAAAGTCCCTGATTTCCTTTCCGAGATCCTGAATTCGGTCCGAAGCGAGAATCGCGTCATCCTGCGTAGCCGCGCCAATTTGAAGACTGAAAATCGATGCATCGGTCTCGTGCAGCAGCGGGCTCAGGAAAGATGACGGCATGGAGCGGTTGCGATCGTTCACGTGCCGGGGATTGCCGGCCCAGACGACGCCGATTTTAGGTCGTCCCGTGGCACCCATTCGTTCACGCCACGCATCCGCCACCGCCGGGTCGGCGGTAAGGTACGGCACCTGGTTGGGGATCGTATCCAGTGTGGTACCGAGGATTCGCGGCAGACTCATCAACGGCGCCTGCAAATCGAACTCCGGCAACGTCTCCCCTCTGACGATCAGCCGTTTCACCGGCGCCGGCACACCTTCCGTGAGAGAAGAAAACAGGCCCAATAGCGGCATCGGGCATTCGAGCATCACCTGACCGCCGAGTTGGGCAACCCTCGATACGTAGCGAACGAACTGGATGGCGGAACCCAATCCCTGTTCGGCGTGCAGCAGGATTGTCTCGCCGCGAAGCTCCGATCCGTCCCAAAGCGGCCGGCCGAGATCCCGGGGCGACGTGGTGAAACCGTCCACCTTCCATCGCCATTCATACTCCTTCCAGCCTGCGCCGAAGCGGCCAAGCAGCAGCAGCAGGATTGCCCGGTTGGCATGGGCCTCGGCGTAGTCCGGGTCGAGAGCAAGCGCCTTGTCGTAGTAGGGCAGGGCTTCTTCGTATCTTGCCCGCTCGTGAAGCACGAGGCCGAGGTTGTTCCAGGCCGTGGCGTAATCGGGCTTGTACTCGAGCGCACGTTCATAGGACGCCTGAGCCTCCTCAAGCCGTCCCAGCCGTCTAAGCGCGGCGCCAAGATTGGAATGCGCCTCGGCGTACCGGGGCCGCGATGCCAAGGCGCGTTGGTAGGCCGCAACCGCATCTTCCCATCGGTCCAATTTCTGAAGGGCATTGCCCAAGTTGTTGTGTGCCTCGGTAAAATCCGGTTTCTGTGCCGTGGCCCGGCTGAACAATTCGCTGGCTTCCTGCGGTCGATGCTGGGCCGCGAAGACGTTTCCGAGATTGTTGCTGTACGCCGGATTGTCCGGATTGATTTCCAGCGCCTTGCCGATCAACGACTCGGCACGTTCATGGTTGCCTTTCTGATAAGCGACCAGTCCCAACAGGTGCAGTGTGTCGGGGTGCCTCGGGCTGGATTTGAGAATTTCATCATAGAGACGTTCGGCCTCTTGCAGCCGGCCCGCTTGATGATGTCTTACCGCCTCGGCCAGCCGACCCTGAGTCGAAGAACTGGCCGCGTGTCCCGGTTTGGTTGGTTGAAATGGCGGTGTCGGTCCGCGCCGCTGGGTCATGTGGCGTTTCGGGCCCTCCTAGTCCGTTGCCCACATCCGGATCAAATTGGCACGCGTGTTGTTCAATTTGTGGTATTGCGGGCTTTCGGGGGCCGTTTTCATCGCCCATTGGGTCAACAGCGCAAGGTCATAGACCATCGATCGCTTAGATTGATCTTGGATCATACTTTGTATCCAAGTAAGCGCCGCCAGCCGTTCGCCGGATGTCACTTCGGCCACCCGATGCAACATGGTCGTGGGATAGAGGATGCCGTCGCCGGCGGGAAGCTTCACCTGCTTCTCACCATACGGCGTTTCCACCACCAACTCGCCGCCCTGATAACTGTCGGGATTGTTCAGGAAAACGGTAATCGACATGTCGAGCCGCATGGGCACCGGCTTTCGGCGAACCGGGTTGTCGATGTGGGTGCCATACGCCATGCCGGGGTGATACCTCGAGAGAATAGGAGGATAAAGCACCTTGGGCACCGCGGCGGTGCGGAATGTTTCGTTGCGGTCTAACGCGGCATCGAAAGACCGCGAGAAACGGTCGTAATTCTCGTTATCGGGAGCCAGTTGTTCATTGCGCTTGATGCCGGATGCACCGAGTCCAGGGGCAGTCAGGGCGCCGTCATTGAACTTCCCCTCGGCGGCAATGCCGCGAAACAGGTTGACCTCTTCCGCCGTAAGCACGCCCGGTAGCCAAAGCAGCATGCGGTTTCCCTTGAGCTCGTTTCTCCCACTCCGGAACTGTATCCTTATCGAGCATCGCCTTCAATGGCGGGAGTGGCAGGCCAAACGGTGAGCAATCGCCGACAAATCGACTATTTTTTTCTTAATTCGGCACTCTGCAAAGGGTTGGGCGGCTCGTCTTTACGCCGACGGCGATGCGACGGGTTTGCCATCGGCTGACAAGTAGCCCATCTCGCGCATCATGTCTTTGTGGCAATCAACGATCAGATCAACCTGTTCCGGCGCGAGTTCTTGTCGCCACGTTCCCACCGCGCCCTTGCGAAAAAACCGCTCGGCATTCTGGGACCGTTCGATGAATCCCGTTTGGCGCTCCTGGCCCGCCAAAACCTTAAACGAACTGTGCCGGATGGCCCGTTTGAGGCGCTCTTTTTCTTTCGGAATTTTTAGAAACTCGAGCACACTCGAAAATGCCTTCGAAGGAGATTTCTTCATCTCCTCGTACTTGAGAATCTTGAGATACAAGCCGGGCGCGTTCAGCCACGTGCGGATATTGCTGCTCCAATCCGACACCACCTGCAGAATATGCCCCGCTTTCGGCTGAATCTCCAATGGCTTGTAGCAAATGGCCCTGGCCCCCTGATCCAGGGTCAGCCCGTAATGATGGCTAAACGAAACCGCCACGTCCAAAGGATTACGAACCACGTAAATGGCGCCAAAAGTTACATCCGGGGTGATGGTCGGAATATCGTCGATCGCGGAGAGCACGTTGTGTGTCTTGACCAGGACGGTGCCCGGATGAGCGTCAGCCAAATGTCGGTGGACGCGGGGGCGTAAACCGTTGATCTCAGGCCAACTGAGTTCGGCTTGGGGTTTGCCGGAAATCTGTTCGTAGTAGTCCGCCCTCATGTCGCCAAAAGCGAACTCGGACAGTGAATTGATGTTCTGAGGTGTGGGTGTGTTCAACAGGTAGTTGGCGAGGAATGCCCTCAGCCAGGTATTTCCCGATTTGGGATAG
>CAKZLS010000500.1 GCA_937127205.1 uncultured Rhodospirillales bacterium | reverse complement strand
TCGCGAATTCATCAAAAACATGGTCACCGGCGCCGCTCAGGCCGATGCCGCCGTATTGGTGGTCGACGGCATGGACGGTATCCAGGAGCAGACCCGCCGCCACGCCTATCTGCTGCACCTTCTCGGCATCCAGCAGGTGGTGGTCGCGGTTAACAAAATGGATCTCGTTGAGTTTTCCGAGGCGCGGTTCCTGCAGGTAGCGGACGACGTCAAGGCGTACCTTGCGGATTTGGGGATCGATCTTCAGCATACCCTGATCGTTCCCGTGTCCGCGCGAGATGGTGACGGGATTGTCACTCTCTCGGACCGCATGTCCTGGTACGACGGTGCCACCTTGGCCGAGTCGCTGGACACGCTCCAACCGCCCATTACCTCCGAGCAGCTCCCGCTTCGATTCCCCATTCAAGACGTTTATAAGTTCGACGAGCGGCGGATCCTCGCTGGCCGGCTCGAGAGCGGCCATCTCAAGGTCGGAGACACGCTGCTGTTCTCGCCCTCCAACAAGACCGCCCAAGTCATGTCGATCGAGGCCTGGCAAGCCAAGGATCGCATCCTTGGGGTCCGCGCCGGCGAGCCGGTAGGGGTTACGCTGGATGAGCAGTTGTTCATCGAACGCGGCGAGGTGGCGAGCACGGTCACTAACGCGCCCATGCTCTCCAATGTGTTCCGCGGCCGCATTTTCTGGCTCGGGCACAAGCCGCTTGTTCCCGGCAACCGCTATAAGATGAAGCTCTGTACCGCCGAATACATGGTCGAAGTGGAAAAGATCGAGCGGGTGATCGACGTTAAGGACCTCGGATCGGCCAGGGGCACCCAGGTGGAGCGAAACGCGGTCGGCGAGGTGGTGCTGCGCACGCGCGGACTGGTGCCGCTGGATCCCTTCGACGTCAATATGGTCACCGGCCGCTTCGTGCTGGTGGAGGACTTCGACATCGTTGGCGGCGGGCTCATCAATATGGACAACTACGCCGATCAGCGCCCCGGCCAGACCGTCAAGTCCACCAACATCACCCGGGTCGAGCACCGGGTGCCGATGGAAGAACGGTGGAAAGCCAACGGCCACACCGGAGGCATCCTATGGATGACCGGACTGTCGGGCTCGGGCAAGTCGACGCTGGCATTTTCGTTGGAGCAGTATCTATTCCGTCTCGGCTATCAGGTCTACGTGCTCGATGGCGACAATATCCGCCACGGCCTCTGCGCCGATCTCGGGTTTTCGCCGGAAGACCGGGTGGAGAACATCCGCCGCGTGGGCCAGGCCGCCGCTTTGTTCGCGCGCGCGGGGGTCCTGGTGCTGACGGCGTTCATTTCCCCCTACCGCGCGGACCGCGATCGGGTTCGCGCTCTTGGGTCCGACATATTTCATGAAATCCATGTGGACGCCAATCTCGAAACCTGCGAGGAACGCGATCCCAAAGGCTTGTACGCCAAGGCGCGCAAGGGCGAGATCGCCGATTTCACGGGTATCTCCGCCCCTTATGAGCCGCCGGTGGCGCCGGAGTTGCATTTGAATACCACCGAGCAATCCGTGGAAGACAGTGTGGCGATCCTCGCCGACTACGTATCGAAGAAGTTTGCTTTGACCTCTCGCTAAGGAGCGTCCCATGAAAGCGACTGTTTACCCGGTAATTCTCTCTGGCGGGGTTGGTAAGCGCCTGTGGCCCATGTCGCGGGCATTGTGGCCCAAGCAATTGTTGCCGCTGGTGTCCGAACGCAGCATGCTTCAGGACACCGTCGAACGGGTGACGGGTCCGCACTTCGCGGCACCGCTGATTATCTGCAACGACGATCATCGCTTCATGATCGCCGAGCAGATGCGGGAGATGGACACCAAGCCGGAGGCCATCGTTCTCGAACCCGTCGGACGGAATACCGCGCCGGCGGTTATCGTGGCCGCCCAGTTGTTGGCCCAAAGAGACGCCGATGCGGTCATGCTGGTGCTGCCCTCCGACCATGTTATCCGTGACGACGACGGTTTTAACGCGTCCATCGACACCGCCGCCCGCGCGGCCCAAGAGGGCGCCCTGGTGACCTTCGGGATCATGCCGACCGCGGCCGAGACCGGCTACGGCTATATCCATCGCGGCCAGCCCTACAACGGTATCGACGGCTGTTTTCATATCGAACGGTTTGTCGAGAAGCCGGACTCGGAAACCGCAGCGTCCTACGTGTCCAGCGGCGAGTACGCATGGAATAGTGGCATGTTCGTCCTGCCGGTGGGGCCGTTCCTCGAGGAGGCCGCGCGGCTCAAGCCGGAAATGGTCGACCTGTGCCGCCGCGCCGTGGACCGTGCCTCGGAGGATCTCGACTTCCTGCGCCTCGATAACGACGCCTTCGCGGGCATCGAATCCATCTCGATCGACTATGCGATCATGGAGCAAACCAAGAAAGGCGCCATCGTTCCGGCGGACATCGGCTGGAATGACGTTGGTTCCTGGTCCGCGCTCTGGGATATCAGCGACCATGATGACAACGATAACGTCATCCATGGCGATGTGGTGACCAAGGATGCCCGCAATTGCTATGTCCGCAGTGAAGGTAAATTGGTCGCGGCGGTCGGTGTCGAAGACCTGATCGTGGTCGGCACCGACGATGCGGTTCTGGTGGTCTCCAAGGACCATGCCCAGGACGTGAAGGAAATCGTCGAGCAGGTGGAACGGGCGGATCGCAGCGAGCATTATGTTCATACCCGCGTCTTCCGGCCGTGGGGTTGGTACAAGTCGATCAACGAAGGCGACCGTTTCCAGGTCAAGGAGATCGTCGTCAATCCTGGCCACAAGCTCAGCTATCAGATGCATCACCATCGCGCCGAGCATTGGATTATT
>CAKZLS010000499.1 GCA_937127205.1 uncultured Rhodospirillales bacterium | reverse complement strand
GCCGCTTCGGTGTTGGGGGCAACGGTCATCAGGGTGAGCCAATCGCGGCGCGCCGCCACCTTGTCTCCCTTGAGTTTATGGATCATCCCGCGCTCGAGCAGCGCTTCCGGGTGCAAACTGTCGAGCGCAATCGCCTTGTTGGCATCGGCGCCGGCCCTGTCCAAATCTTCCAGACGCCGGTGGGCGCTGGCGCGGAACACATACGCGTCCGGGAGCTTGGGATCGAGCTCCAGCGCCGCGTCGAGATCGGCGACGGCGGCCTGATAAAGCCGCAGATCGAACTTTGCCTGCGCCCGGTCAACCAACAGCGCCGGGTCGTCCGGGGCAAGGGTGATGGCGCGGCTCAGCACGGCCACCGCCTGGTTGGGGTCCCGGCCCATCAACCAGGCTTGTCCCGCATGCCCGAGCAGCGCCGCGCGCGTTTTTGGATGGGTGCTCGCATTCTCAGCCAGCGTTTCGAATGCGGCCGCCGCCTCCTTGTGGCGGTCGAGCCCCATGAGGGCCGAGGCCGCGCAATGGCCGGCCGCATCGCCACCGCCCTGCTCGATCCAGGCGGCCGCCGTCTCCAGCGCTTGCTGGGGATTGATCGCGGCAAGGTCCATGCACTGAGCGTACCGCGATGCCGGGTCCGCCGCAGCGGCGTTCGGCGGCGCAGGGAACAACAACGCCGCCACCGCATACATCCCGAACGCCAAAACTCCTGCCACCCGGATGCCCTGCGGCAAAACCCGAATGCGGGAGCGGCGCATTTGAATTCTCATGACCCGTCCTGTATCCATTCTGCGACCATGGCGGTAAACTCTCTCACGGAGGCAATCCTGGCAAGCGGAGATCGGGGCGTCAAATGACCGAGGGGACCAAGCCCGGACAGGCGCCGCACCTTTTTTGTTTCGGCCTGGGATACAGCGCGCGAACCTTGGCACGGCGGTTGATGGCGGAAGGCTGGATGGTGTCCGGTACCTGCCGCGACGAAGAGACACGAAAAGCGTTGAGCGACGAGGGCGTGCGCGCCTACCTGTTCGACCGTGACCGGCCACTCGGCGATGCCGCGGACATCCTTTCCCCGGCGACCGATATTCTCAGCTCGGTTCCGCCCGATGACGATGGCGATCCGGTGGTGGACTGCCATGGCGAGAGCATCGCATCCGTGACCGGCATCCGCTGGATCGGCTATCTGTCCACAACCGGCGTTTACGGCGACACCGGCGGCGCCCGGGTGGATGAGACCTCACCGGTCAATCCGTCGTCGGCGCGGAGTCGGCGCCGGGTCACGGCCGAGAACCGGTGGCTGGAGCTCTATTGGAAACAGCGGCTGCCCGTCCACCTGTTCCGGTTGGCGGGGATTTACGGTCCGGGACGCAGTACCCTGGACCAGGTCCGGGCCGGCCGGGCCCGCCGCATCGACAGGCCCGGGCATCTGTTCTCCCGAATTCACGTCGAAGACATCGCGACAATTCTCCGCACGTCCATGGCCCGTCCGCGGCCCGGAGCCGTTTACAACGTCTGTGACGATCTCCCCGCCTCTCCCAGCGACGTCGTGGCTTACGCCTGCGACATTCTGGGCGTGGACGCGCCACCCGTCGTTTCCTACGACGACGCGGCCCGGGACATGTCGCCCATGGCGCTGAGCTTTTGGCACGACAACCGCACGGTGGACAACAGCCGCGTGAAGCGGGAACTGGAAATCACCCTCGCCTATCCCGACTATAAGTCCGGTCTGCAGGCGGTTCTCGACGCGGAGGCGCGCCGCTGATCGACGGATGGGGTGGGGGGGGTCGAGTTGTTTTTTGAATATCAACCCCATGCACAGTAGGTTCCGCGGGTCCGGCCGCCAGTACGACTGGCTAATCGGCCGCGCATGCGACCGCCGTGATCGCCCCGGATCGACCCTATTCGATGCCAAGCAATTTTCGCGGAGATTGCAGTCTGCCACAAATTTTCGCACCGGAAACCTTCACTGTCTCGTCCTTGCAAGAAAAACTGCGGTCCACAAGAAATCCATAGCACCTGTTGGGCAGGAGAACCGCCGAGCGCCTACAAACCCCTGAGCAAACCCTCCAAGGTCTTGCACAGACGGTCCAGGTCTTCCGGTTCCGACATTCGGTGCTCGCTTTCCTTGACCAAGGTCATCTCCACGTCCTTCGAGCGCAGCTTCTCGGCCAATCGCACCGACGTCTGCCAGGGCACGTCGGGATCCTTCATGCCGTGGATCAGACGCACCGGGCAGTCCAGCGGGATCTCGTCGCGGAGCACCAAGTGATCGCGGCCCTCGTCGATGATCAGTTTGGTGACCGGGGTCGGCTCGGGGTCGTAGGGGCTGTAGACCGGAACCACGCCGTCGCGTTCCATCGTTGCCCTTTGTTCGTCGGTCAGCATGGTGGTGATCAGGTCTTCGGTGAAATCCGGGGCCGACGCGATGCCGAGGATGGCGGCGATCCGTTCCGGGCGGCGCAATGCACAGAGCAGCATGATCCAGCCGCCGAGGCTGGAGCCCACCAGGATCTGCGGGCCTTCCGTCAGGGTGTCGAGCGCGAAGGCCGCGTCGTCGGCCCAGCGGCCGATGGTGCCGTCGGTGAACGCGCCCGAAGAAGCGCCGTGCCCGAAATAATCGAAACGCAGGTAGGCCAGTCCGCGCGCTTGGCAGAACTTCTCCAAGCGGATGGCCTTGGTGCCGGTCATGTCAGACATATAACCGGTCAAAAAGATAATACCTGGTGACTTGCCAGGAGTCCGATGGTAGGCGATAGTTTCACCGTCTTTCCGCTGCGCAATTTTTGGTTGAAGGGCGGTCGAAGTGTCACCCATGACGAACTCCCGGATATGACATTGAAACTGGACCATAACACCGCACCGGCGGCCGGCACCACGGCCAACCACGATGCTTCCGGCCGGAACCGTGCGGGCCAACGGACATTGACCGTCCTGCAGGTTTTGCCGGCGCTCGAAGACCCGGGCAATCTGGAACACACCGTCCTGAGTGTCGCCGCCGCCGTCGCCGAAGCCGGTCACCGGTCCATCGTCGCGTCGGCCGGGGGTCCGTTTGTCCATACATTGACCCGCGCCGGCGCAACGCACGCGACGCTGCCGCTGGATACCGACAACCCGCTGACCCTCTACAAGAATGCCGGTAAAATGGCGAAACTGATCAAACGGGAACAGGTGGACATAATCCACGCGTTCGCTCCCGGACCCGCGTGGAGCGCGTGGTGGGCGGCGCGCCGCACCAAGCGAACCCTGATGACGACGTTTCACGGCCTGTCCGAGCACGCCAGTGACATGTCGCGCCGTTACGCCTCGGTCCTCACCCGGGGAAACCCCGTTGTCGCCGTCTCGCGGTTCGCGGCCAGCCAGCTGCACAAGGAGTTCGGGGTCTCCGCCGACAATATCCGGGTCGTTTACCCCGGCATCGACGTGGACAGGTTCGATCCGCTGTCGGTTTCCACCGACCGAATCGTTGCCCTAGCGCAACGCTGGCGGCTGGGGGACGGGCATGTCGTGGTCATGGTGCCGGGCGATCTGGCTCCCGGGAGAGGTCATGATGTCCTATTGGAAGCGGTGCGCAGGCTTGGCAGAGACGACATCTGCTGCCTGTTCATGGGCGCCGAAGGCGATGACGGACACTATCGGCGGACCGTCGAGAGTCTCGCCGCTGCCTCCGGTCTCGGCGGCGCCGTGCGGATCGTCGATCGCTGTGACGATATGCCGGCGGCCTACACGCTGGCCGACGTGGTCGTCTGCCCGTCGACCGAGCCACAGGCGTTCAATGTCCCGATCATCGAGGCGCAGGCTTTGGGCCGGCCCGTCATCGGCGCCGACCATGGCGGTGTCCGGGAGGCCATCGATCCCGAGTGGACCGGGTGGCTGGTTGCGCCGAACAATGTGCGGGCGCTCACCGAAGCCCTAGAGACCGCTCTTGCCCTATCGATGGAAGAGCGTACCCGCCTGACCGACGTCTCCCATGGATACATCCGCGAGCACTTTTCCAAAGAGGCATTATGCGCTCGGTCGCTGAAGATTTATCGAGGTTTGGCGGCAACGCGGTGACCCCCCGCGTACCATAGCCGGGCGGTCACCGGCCTGCTGCATCCACCCGCGTCTTGACTATCGAATGTACAGGTCTAGATT
>CAKZLS010000498.1 GCA_937127205.1 uncultured Rhodospirillales bacterium | reverse complement strand
GCTGAAGCGTTCCGTCTGGAAGACGGAGGTTTGAACCGAAACGCGGACAATCAATTTGTTCGTTATTCAAGAAGGTTAAGAGGACAGATGGTCCATCCGCAGGTACATGGATCCGCTCTACGCGGAGCAAAACTCAATGACCGGAGCCGTCGCTTGAAAAATTTGCGAAAGATCCTGGACATTATCCGTCATGATGCCACCGCGGCAGTGGAAACGACCTCTATTTCGGCCACCCAATTGATCGTGGTCGCGGCCTTCCCGGTAACCTTGATGCGGAGCAGTCCAGTATTCATGGCAAGCTGGCAGGTACCGACGCCGATCTTGTCGGTGCCGATTGCCGTCAAGTTGTAGGTCGGGCTGGAGACATTCGACCCGCCATTGAAGTTGCCGTGGTTGCTGTCCTCGTCCCACATGAACGAGGTTTCTCCCTCAAAAGCGCAATGGCCGAACACGTTTCCGCCCTCGCCATTGACGCCGTCGTCATGGAGGCCAACGAGCTTGACCTTGACGTACCCGGCATAGACCTTCCCCGCCTCAAACGTGTCGGCGAGTAGGTCCATGTTGGTCAGGGTGGCGTTGGTGGTTCTTTTTTTGCAAACCTGCGACCACATGCGCACGTCATTTTCGGTTACAAGCTTGTCCGAACCCCGTGTGATCGTGTCAGCGGCTTGCGTCTGAGCGTCACGGCCAATTATGACCGAGTTCACATGGTTCGGCCGGACGGTCAAATCCTGCCCGACAACAAGGCTTCCGAAGCCGGCGTTCAGGACGTTGTCCTTGCCGATGACCAAGGAATAATAGTTGTCATCGATCAATGACTCGCGTCCGGCGATGATCGTCGAGTACCCGCTGTTTCCAGTGATGGCGCACGCCGTTGACCCAAGGATGGCGCACCGCGCGCTTTCGATGAGGTTGAAAGATCCACCGCCGATGTAGGAATGTCCGTTGGTGTTATAGTTCAGAACCGAGTGATTCGACCCTGAGATCCAGCCGCCAATTTGATTGTTGAGGCAATCATATCCGCCGAGGATTCCGGCAAAGTCCGCAGACCCGGCAACATAAGACCTGTTCGCCACGCGCCAAAGCATGCCGGCAACGTGAGTGCCGTCATAGTCGGTTCCGGCGATAACGTTGGTGTCATCGCCTTGACGGTTGGGAAATGATGCGGTGCCCTGGGTGACATAAGCGCCAGTGAGGCCCGTTTCGAGAAACGAAGCGCTTCCGTCCAGAAAATTGATGGAATAGTTCGGTGCGTCGATTGCAAGTGCGTTGCCGCTAACGCCTACCGAAGGCCTGGACCAATTTCCAGAGCCATCGAGGTACTCGCCGCCATTGCCACTGAGTTTCGGCAGAAGCCCGTGTTTAGTGATTGACGCGTCCAATTCCGTTGTATCGTCCGGTTCTGCCAGGCCGTCGAGCTTGAGCGGGTCATTCCCGGTTGAAGCGTGGGCTTCTGCGTGGGTGAGCTTGGCATAAACATTGTCGTGACTGTGACCCACAGCGGCATAAGCACCGTCATGATCGTGCTGCACGGCCGAATAGTCGTCATCGTGTCGGTGATCACCCGGCGCTAGCTGGTTGTCGGCGCCTCCGATATCGGCATTAGCGTTCAGGTTTTCGAAAGTCACCCCGGAGGCAGTTATTGCACTGGGCGCAATGCCATCGAGTTTGGCGCCGTCGGCCGAGATATTTCGCCCTTCGACCATGCCCTGCTTGATAAGCAGCCCGTCTACTGAAACGCCGGCACCAGGCGTCCTCTCGGCGATCGCATCCGTCCTCACGCCCCCGCCGACGCTCAACGTTTTCGTTGATTTGGCGTAGGTAAGCCCGCTCTCGCCGCCGAAGCCGCCTCCGTCGTTGAATTGCACCTCCGCATCCGCTCCACCAGGAGTCGCGTCGCCACCACCGTTCTCTGTTAAGCTTGCTACGACGGCGTTTCCTTCCGCGTCAAAGCGGAGGAGCCTGTCGGCTCGAGCATTTTTTTCTGGAAGATCGAGAGACGCTTCGCCATCGATCACCGCGAGCTTAACACTTCGCCGAACGTTTTCTGCGACGTCCTGCAACGCCGCTGTAAGAAGATCAAGCTCGTCATTAAGGACTTTTGCCTGAAACGTCCCGCTTTCTTGGAAATCGCTGACACGTTGAATGGGCGTATTGCGAACGAGAGTCACAACTGTTCCGGCGCTAGGCGCATCATCCAGAAATACAGTACCACCGTTTGTTTCGCCCGCGTCGACAACCGTATAATTTGAGGATTGCTTGTTCTTGCCCAGATAGATTTCCAAATCGGTATTCGTTATTACTTGAAATATAAATGGAAAGTCTTTTCGTAACCCATCTGCGACATATTGCACACGTGGCTGAGTATCTGTAATTTTTATGTGATTGCTATTTTCTGGCATTTAAAACTCTCTGAAGAAATTTATTTCACGTGAATTTAGTCGACAGATTTTATTTAATTTAGAATAAGAAATTTAAAATAGAATTGCCCATACCCCTGAAGGTACTTTTGGCGCAAGTGTTCCGAACCTTTAGTAAAAAATTTCAGCAGATTTGCAAACTCGCCACTCACGGCTCACCCAGTAAGTTATGCGTCTATGAGATCCCGCTTGCATCGCTAGGCATAAAGGGGAGCCTGCCGAACATCTTCTCGACAAGGGTTTTCACGGAATCGGACATGGCTAAGCCGCGATGCGAGGTGGAAAACAAACACGAATCTGA
>CAKZLS010000497.1 GCA_937127205.1 uncultured Rhodospirillales bacterium | reverse complement strand
TTGGCCTCCACTTCCTTTTCCGCTTCAACTAGATCCGCCAAGACCGTTCGGGCGTCGGCGACCAAGTCTCGGTACTCGAGATTGTGCGCAATATGTTCCAAAGGCCGACCGATATCGGCGTCGATCAAATTGATGATATCCGTGACCGTTGCCGTAAATCGTTGAATGCATAAGTTGACGTCGAGAAATATGATGGCGATTCTTGTGCTCGACATCAGGTTGTTGATGTCATCGTTGGCTTTCGACAGAGCGTCGATCTTTGTCTCCAACTCGGAATTGACCGTGGCCAATTCTTCATTCATTGACTGCAGCTCCTCCTTCGACGTTTGGAGCTCCTGGTTCGTGCTTTGTAGCTCCTCGTTCGAAGACTGCAATTCCTCATTGGTGGACGTGAGTTCTTCGTTTGACGTTTCCAATTGTTCGATCGTGGATTGCAGGTACTCCTTCGTGGATTGCAGTTCTTTCTCTAGGCTGTCAATGCGGCCTTTGTCTCCTTTTTTCGATACGGGTGTGGTTGGTTGGCGGGGGATATCGGCAACGCCCGCATCTTCGATGATAACCGCGGTCAAACCCTGCATTGCCGGAGGATCGGTCACCGGTTGAACCGTGATCGTAATCATTCGTGCGGCATCATCGAATTTGACCCGCAGGTTTTCGACCCGAATCCGCTCTTTGTTTGCTAAGGACTTTCGGATGGCGTTGTTCAGTTCCAGGTGCAATCCTGGCCGTGCCATTTTTAGGATGGACAGACTAACCTCTCCGGAAGCCAACTCCAGGTATCGTCCCGTATGTCCGCGGGTGTACAGAATCTCGCACTTCTCGTTGATGATGATGCAGGTCGGGGCGTAGTCATTCAGCAGGATCTCTTTGGTGAGATCTTTAAGGCTCGTCCACCGTTCGTTTTTGGACCTGTCATCGAGCTGCGTCATCCTGTCGTCTTGCGACACGAGAAAGCTGTGCAAGTACGCATCAAGCGCTCGGTGGCGCAATGACCCATCCCCTTTGCGCTCGAAGATTTTCCATCGTCGATCGAGCTCTCCAAACAGATCGCCGAATTCGCCGATTGTCTCGGACGAACCAAGGAAAAGATAACCATCCTCTCTCAGAGAGTAGTGGAACAACGGCAGAATGGTTTTCTGCAACTCCGCCTTGAGATAGATCAACAAATTACGGCAACTGATCAGGTCGATTTTGGAGAATGGCGGGTCTTTGATGACACTTTGCAAGGCAAACACGATCATGTCACGAATGGATCGATCGATTTCGTAATTGCTCCCTTCCCTGCGGAAAAACCGCCGTAATGTTTGCGGCGGGACATCGGCGGCTACGCTCTCTGGGTAGTTGGCGGCTCGCGCCCACTCAACCGCGCTGGGATCGATGTCCGTCGCGAATATTTGAACCTTTCGGTTGACTCCAAGCGCGTCCATGCTTTCGCGAAACAGAATGGCGATGGAATAGGCTTCTTCTCCGGTGGAACAGCCCGGCACCCATACACGGATCGGTGTCCTATCGGAAGACTTTTCGATCAGGGGCCGGATGACATTTTTCTCGAGCGAGGCAAACGCCTGGGCATCGCGGAAAAAATTAGTCACGCCGATCAGTAATTCTTTGAACAGCGTGTCGGCCTCTGCCGGATGCTGGCGGATATGGCGGACGTAACCGCCGATGGTTTCGATCTGGTTGACGGCCATCCTCCGTTCGATGCGGCGGATGATCGTCGTATTCTTGTAGTACGAAAAATCATGTCCCGTGTGGGCGCGAAGCAGCACCAGCACCTTTTCGATGTCGCCCAACGC
This sequence comes from uncultured Rhodospirillales bacterium, assembly GCA_937127205.1. Classification (GTDB taxonomy): domain Bacteria; phylum Pseudomonadota; class Alphaproteobacteria; order Rhodospirillales; family Defluviicoccaceae; genus CAKZLS01. Next base: position 8,225 of record CAKZLS010000497.1, on the reverse strand, counting down.
TTGCGGCCGAGCGGTCAAAACGGGACCGGACCTTCGAGAGAACGCCTGGCGCGCGAAGGCCATCAATTGCGCAGGCATCTTCTCTGCGGGGAGAACGAAATCGGCGACGCCGGTGGCAATCGCGCTTCTCGGCATCCCATCGTACTTGGCGGTCTCCGGTTCTTCTACCAGGACCGTTCCGGCCTCTCCCTTGATGGCTCGGATGCCTTGCGTGCCGTCCGTGCCGGTTCCGGAGAGCACGATCGCGATCGCACGGTTTCGGCGATCTTGAGCGAGTGAGCGAAAAAAGAAGTTGATGGGGTGCCTTTGTCCGCGAGGCGCGCCAGGCGTCATCAGGTGAAGGCGGCCTCCAAGAATGGCCATGTCCCGATCGGGCGGAATAATGTAGATCCAGTTGGGCGATATCTGCACGCCGTCTTCGACCAAGACCACTTTCATCCGCGTGTAACGCGTTATCAGATCGCCGAGGATGCTTTTGTGAGTGGGGTCCAAATGCTGGACCAAAACAAATGCCATGCCGCTGTCAGGCGGCATATTGGTGAAAAACTTTTCAAACGCTTCCAACCCGCCAGCGGAGGCGCCGATGCCGACAATCGGAAATGTCTGGTGCAGCTGTTCTTCAGACGGCTCAGTGCTGTCTTCTGTCCGAGGACCGGTCTCGTCCCGGGATGGCGAAGGCGAATTTTGAATGCCATCCGCTTCGCTGTTTTCTGCTAGCGACTCGTCAATATGAAGGCCGGCGTCAGGCGGTTTCCGACCCACGATGATTCTCCCCCATGAAGCGTACAACGATTACCCGAACCACGAGTATCGCCCGCGACACGAGATAAATCAATGCGTCGCCGGAACCAATGTGCCACGCGTGGTTCCGTTGGATTACCACCATCAGGATGGCGTTTTAGAAGCGATCTTCTGTGCAATCAAAAAAGCGAGCCTAGAGGGCAAGCAGCGGAGGACCTTCATCATCCAGGTGTGTCGCTTGGGAACGGCAATTTCGAACCGGGCGGTGTCCAGACCGCGCACCACCTGTTTAGCCGCATCCTCTACGTCCATCAGGAACGGCATCCTAAACTTGTTTCTATCGGTAAGCGGCGTTTTCAAGAAGCCCGAATTGACCACCGAGATGGTCACGCCGGCCTCGTCGAGTTCCGGTTTAAGCGCCTCGCACATATTGACTAGGGCGGCGTTGCTGGCGCCGTAGGCGGCGGCTTGGGGCAGACCCCGATATCCAACAACCGATGTGACAACCGCCACATGCCCGTGACCCCGCTCGACAAACCGCGGCAGCAATGCCGCGAGGCCGTAAACCACCCCCATGAAGTTGGTTTCCATGACATCGCGAAAAGCGTGGATGGAGAGACTCGAGGCGTCGACGGCGATGCGGGTGCCGATATTCAAAATAACGAGATCCAAGTCTCCCAACGCAGCCTCGATCCCATCAACCGTCATGAACACATCGTCTTGATCGGTAACGTCGAGAACAAACGGCACCAGTTTGCCCGGAAGTGTTACCGCCTCTTCGATGACCGGCTCAAGATGCTCGGCTGTCCGGGCACTGCAGGCGACATGATGACCCTCTGCGGCCAACTTGAGCACGATCAATCGGCCCAAGCCTTTCTCGGCTCCCGTACACCACACACGTTTTACCATTAACTAGGATCCGATGATCGCCAATGTCTGCACGCACGCCGAACGTACGTTATCGCTCGACCATGTTCAGCCCCAAAACGTACTACGCAGGGCCCGAGGCTCCGTCGAACCGGCACTTTTGGCAAATATACTCGATGCTTGAGCCGTCTTCAGCCCGGAAACGCATTTTAACCCAGCGACCACTGTCATCATACCACACTTCGGTTTGCAGATCGCCCGAGTAAACATAATGTCGAGCCGACGCAGGTTGGGCGTTCACAACCACCGGTTTTTCGCCGAGGTCCGCAATGTTGATCGATGCGACCGTGCCGGTGATCGTATTCAATACTTGGTTGCTCTCAAGAATGCCTGAGTTCCAGTGGTTGGAGGGCAGCAATCCAGGCGTCCCGCGTATCGTACCTGCCGGACCTTCTATCTTAAGCTGACCGTCGGCAAGCCGCGCCAATACCCGGGATTTGTCGCCATTATCATCGGTGGTCGCTTTTAACTCCACCATACACCCATTGCGCCAGACCGCCTTGGATTCATACAAATACTCGAATGCCGTCAGAAACAGAAATTTGACCTCGGCTTCGAACCGGCTCGCTACGATAAGTTCATCGCCGTTGCGATCAAAATTAACTCGATGCACGCCGATTGGCTCGCCGTTCCGCATTACCGAAAACACAATCTCGTTGCCGTAGAGAGAGAGCGGATCGGCCGAGTGTCCACCCGTTGCACATGTCTCCAGCGCGGACAAAGCTACTTTTGGAGCGTGCAACAAAGCCGCGACCGCTATCAGGACCGCTCCCAACAAAAAACGGTGCTTTATCAAAATACTCATGATTTTACGGACCGGCCGGCGCTCAAACCCGCAGGAAGGGGTTCATCAGCCGGCCCATGGCACCCGTGAGCTTCACGGGAGCGTCGAGCACCACCAAGCATAAACACGGCTCATCCGTGTCGACGATCGGACGATGCTCATGAGATGAATCCTTGAGTGCAAAATCGCCTCGGCCGTATTGTTCACCATTATCCTTGTATCCGCCGGCAAGAACCAATGTGTACTCAGTGCCGACGTGCGTATGACTTGGCATCTCCGCACCGGGCTTAAGCCTCATCAGAGAGGCCTTGAAACCTTTGGCCGCGAGATTGAGATGAACCTCATCGAACTTCCGGCCAACTCCGCGCCACGCCAAGTGAGCCAATCCACGGCCGAGATACGGTAAAAGGGGCTCGGGCACCACCTCAGTTGTTTCTCGATTCGTTGCCGCAGCGCACCGCATCGCGCCGACCTCGGGCTCATCGAGCCGCGCCATTACGGATCGAAGCGCGTCTTTGCTCACTTCCTCAGGTTCGATTGAACTGAGCAGCGCCCCACCCAAGCTTTCGACGGCATCGACTTGCTTACGGCAGTCACTGCACATCGATGCATGACTGGCGACCGCAAGTGCTACCGGCTCCGGCAGGCTCCCCGTGGCGTAGTCGAACAGCAGTTCCAAGGGGGGATGGTGATTGATCATATCTGACTCTCCGGCAGCGCTGCGCGCATGCGCGACAACGCCAATCTTATTCGCGATTTCACCGTGCCAAGGGGAAGATTCAATTCCTCGGCGACGACACTATGAGATTTATCCTCAAAAAATGCTTTTTGAAGAACTTCAACCTGATCGGCGGGTAACTCATCCATGGCATGCCGCAATAAGTCCCGCGTCTGCCGCGTCTGATAATCTTCATCCGCGCTCGACGCATCGGAAGCACGCTCCGGCACATCCTCTATGTCCACATCGGGCCGGTTTTCCCGGCGAAGCATGTCAATACGCTTGTTTCGCAAAATGGTGAACACCCACGTCGACGCCGTTGCTCGCTTCGGATCGAACGTGTGGGCTTTCCGCCAAACCGAGAGCATGGATTCTTGCATCAACTCTTCCGCCGTCGTCGAGCCCACACCCTGACGAACAGCGAACGCCTTAAGGCGCGGAGCAAAATGCTTGAACAGATCAGCAAACGCTTTCCGATCACCCGCGTTAGCAATCGTTACGATCAGGTTGCTTAAATGATCGTTGTCCAATGCTCGCTCCGCTTTAGCCGATTCCCGCTTTGCGTTCGTGGACGAAGACATCCACGGCACATTTTGCGGCCGGTAGCCAATGACAGCTGATATACTCATGTCTACCCCATAAACAATCGGTTACGCTACATTACGCGATCGCGCGTGGAATAGATCAGCGTGATGTTCCAAAAATTCAGCGAATTCAGTTTAAATCGCGAGGGCAGGTGTAAATTAGTAAGGAACTACAATGGGTACAATGGATATCGTCGACGATCCTGATATTGTTCTGCCCACGGATGTGTAACCATGAGCCGGAAACGTAAGGTGGGTTATTCCGGTGGCTGCCAGTGCGGCGCGGTTCGATACGCTCTCAATGCGCGCCCGGAACAGGCGCACTTGTGTCATTGCCGGATGTGCCAGAAAGCCGTCGGCAATGCCTTCGCGGCGCTCGCGCCCGTGGGAACAAGGATTTCGCGTGGACCAAAGGCGCGCCCGCCGTCTTTCGCAGCTCATCGGCGGCCGAACGCGGCTTCTGTGCCGCCTGCGGTACCCCGCTGTTCTTCCGCTACGTAGACAGCGAATGGATCGACGTCACCATCGGTAGCCTTGACGATCCCGAGCAGGTGCCTCCCGAACTGCACTATGGGGCCGAGAGCCGGCTATCCTGGATGAAGAGTTTGGGCGCTCTGCCAAGCGAGAATACCTCGGACGGCGGTCTCACCGGCGCGCCCAAAGACATCACCAGCTTCCAACACCCGGACCATGACGATCCGGAGCCCAACTGAATTGCACTGTTGATCGATTTCCATATTTCTATTAACATCGAAATATGGAAATGAAGCAGGCGATCGAAGCGTTGGGGGCGCTGGCTCAGGAGCACCGGTTGGCAGTGTTCCGGTTGCTCGTGCGGGAAGGGCCCAGCGGTTTGCCGGCGGGAGACGTGGCCGCGCGGGTGGGCGTGCCGCCCTCCACACTATCCCATCACTTGGCGCATCTGGAGCGCGCGGGACTGTTGCGCTCATGGAGGGTCCAGCGCCGAATCTACTACGCGGTCGATGTGGAGGGGACGCGCCGCCTGGTGGCTTTTCTCACCGAAGACTGCTGCCAGGGCCACCCTGAATTGTGCGGATACGGGAGTGGAGGAACATGCGATGACGATCACCATCTATCACAATCCCAAGTGCGGGACGTCGCGCAACGTTCTGGCGATGATCCGGAACTCGGGCGAGGAACCCGAGGTCATCGAGTACCTGAAGACGCCGCCGAACCGTGAGCAGTTGGTCGGGCTGATCAGTGGTATGGCCATTCCGCCCAGCGACCTGCTGCGCCGCAAGGATACACCGTACGACGAGCTTGGCCTCGACGACCCGAAGTGGAGCGACGAAGAACTGATCGATTTCATGATCGATCACCCGATCCTGATCAATCGGCCCATCGTCGTCACGCCGATTGGCGTCAAGCTGTGCCGTCCATCGGAGGCGGTTCTCGACATTCTGCCGAATCCGCAGCGGAAACCGTTTTTCAAGGAAGATGGGTCGCCGGTGGAACCCCAGGCGGCCTAAAAGGGGGAACGCAGCCATGTCCGAAGACGCCTCCGAGAAAGCTTATAATGTGTTGTTTCTGTGCACGGGAAACTCGGCGCGCAGCGTTTTGGCCGAGTGTGTTCTCAATCGGCATGGGCAGGGCCGATTCAAGGCTTACAGCGCCGGAAGTCATCCGACCGGGCGAGTGAACCCGTACGCCCTCGAATTGTTGAAACACCAGAACTACCCAACCGGCGACCTTCGCTCCAAGAACTGGAACGAGTTTTCAGGCGTTGGGGCTCCAGAGCTGCATTTCGTATTCACGGTCTGCGACAGCGCCGCGAGCGAGGTATGTCCCGTCTGGCCGGGCCAACCGATGACGGCCCACTGGGGATTGCCCGATCCGGCCGCGGTTGAGGGGAGCGAAGCAATCAAGAGAGCCGCTTTCGCCGACACCTTGCGGATGCTCACGCAACGGCTCAGCATTTTCACCAACTTGCCGCTTGCTGCGCTCGACAAACTCAGTCTGCAAAAGCACCTCGATCGCATTGGCCAGGCAGCGGATTCTTCCAACTCCGCGGCACAATAGGAGCTCGATGAGCCTGGTGCGGCAGCCGTAAGGAAAGAGATATCGTTATGAAGGTTGAGGAAATGTCGGTTCCGGACGGGGCCGAGCGGAAAAGCGCGGCCGGTCTCGGGATATTCGAGCGCTATTTGTCGGTATGGGTGGCGCTCTGTATCGTCGCCGGCATTGCCTTGGGAAGCGTGTTTCCGGCGCTATTCCAGTTCCTTGCGAGCCTCGAATATGCCTCGGTCAATCTGGTGGTCGCCGTCCTGATTTGGGCGATGGTCTACCCGATGATGGTCAACGTGGATTTCGCCAGCCTGCGCCACATCGGCGACCGGCCCAAGGGTTTGGTCATCACCATCGTCGTCAACTGGCTGGTCAAGCCGTTCACCATGGCGGCCCTCGGCGTGCTGTTCTTCGAGGTTCTGTTCGCAGACATGATCGACCCGGCCGACGCCCAGCAGTATATCGCTGGGTTGATCCTGCTGGGTGCGGCGCCGTGCACCGCCATGGTATTCGTGTGGTCGCAACTGACCCGCGGCGACCCGAATTATACGTTGGTGCAGGTCTCGGTGAATGACGTCATCATGATCTTCGCCTTCGCGCCCATCGTCGCCTTGCTGCTCGGCGTTACCGATATCGCGGTCCCGTGGGAAACCTTGCTGCTGTCGGTGGGCCTTTACGTCGTCATTCCGCTGATCGCCGGCGCGCTGACACGCCGTTGGCTCACCGGCCATGCCCGGACGGGCGAGAGTGGCGAAGCGGTGGTGAGCCGCTTCACCGGCGCGGTGAAGCCGTTCTCGGTGCTCGGTCTCCTGGTGACGGTCGTGTTGCTGTTCGGGTTTCAGGGCCAGGTCATCCTCGACCGGCCGGCGGTGATCGCGCTCATCGCAGCGCCCCTGGTGATCCAGTCCTACGGTATCTTCATCGTGGCATATGCCGCCGCCTGGGCATGGCGGGTGCCGTTCAATGTGGCCGCGCCGTGCGCGTTGATCGGAACGTCCAACTTCTTTGAATTGGCGGTGGCCGTCGCCATCAGCCTGTTCGGCCTGAATTCAGGAGCGGCGCTCGCCACGGTGGTCGGCGTGTTGGTGGAAGTGCCGGTCATGCTGTCGCTGGTGGCGTTCGCCAACCGCACCCGGGGATGGTTCGCCCGGTCCTGATCCGGCGACGTGGGCCAGACCTTGCCCGCCTTCCGGTCCGAGCCTAGACTTGGGTTCGCGTGATCGAAAATCGTCGGGTGTTCGATGGGGTTTATTAGGAACGGCAACGTCATGCGGGCGGCATTTACGTGTGCCGTCCATGGAATTCTGATTGTCCCCATGGCGACGATGGTTTCCCTACTTTTTCTCCTCGCCCCGGCGGTCGCGGCTGAAAAGCCCGCGCCGGGTACCACTATGGCCACGGCGCCCGACTACACCACGGAAATCCAGCCGATCTTCAACCGCCGCTGCATCGCTTGTCATGGCTGTCTCGGTTCGCCCTGTAACGTGAAACTGGATACGTTTCGCGGCGTCGATCGCGGCGGTCTGGCGCTCCACCCCTTCGCGAGTCACTTCGCCAGCGAACCGCGAACCGATATGGAGGCGGCCGACACCACAGCGGCGTGGCGCAAGCGTGGCTTCTTTCCGATCCTTTCGCGAGACGGGCCTCCGGATCATAACCTTGCCGGATCGCTGTTGTATCAGATCGTTGCCGCCGGAATGCGCCACAACACACCGGGCTTCAGCCGCGACGCGTTGGATGGACTGCGTCCCGCGCGCTATGTGGCGCAGTGCGCGGCAAGCCCGGCGGCGCTGAACGCCTACGTTGCGCGGAACCCGTCCACCGGGATGCCGTTCGGGCTGCCGGCCGTTTCGCACCGGGATTTCGAAACATTGAGATCCTGGGTTGCGGCGGGATCTCCCGGCCCCAGCGCGAAGACTGTGGCGGCGGCGGAACGACCGGCCAATCCCGAAGCCGTCGCCGCCTGGGAGACCTTCTTCAATGCAGACGATCCGCGCAGCCGTTTGGTCAGCCGCTTCATGTTCCAGCACGTGTTCCTCGCGACCGTCGTGCTTACCGACAGCCCCGGCGAGTACTTTCGCCTGGTGCGCTCGAGCACCCCGCCGTCGCGGGTCATCGCGCAATCAGACGGGACAAAGAAGGTCGTGCCTTCACCGGTCAAGGTTATTGCCACCGACTTGCCTTACGACGACCCGCTCGCCTACGCCGGTGTCGACAAGTTCTGGTATCGCCTGCAGAAGCTGACCCAACCACCGGTACAAAAGAACCTGTTCGTCTGGCGTCTGGCGCCGGACGATGTCGGCCATCTGAAAACGCTGTTCTCGATCGACGACGGTGCCGGTTGGGATGCCGGAGCCGACATGAACCCGGCCTATGGGATCGAGAGTCCTTTCGTACAATTCGCGGCTATTCCCGCCGAAGCGCGCTCTCGGTTCATTCTCGAGAA
>CAKZLS010000496.1 GCA_937127205.1 uncultured Rhodospirillales bacterium | reverse complement strand
GGCACGGGCCTGGTCATGACATTTTGGATTCCCCCCGACATCGTCGCGCTCAAAGCGTACCTTGCCGGGCTATGGCAGATGAATTGGGCTGGATTGCCCGGCGATCCAATGCTCGCCGCCCACTTGCTGCTGTTCGCGGCGCTGCTGATCGTGGCTCCGTTTTCCAAGCTGCTGCACGCCGCCGGTATCTTTTTCAGCCCAACCCGCAATCAGCGCGACGATCCCCGCGAGCACCGGCACGTCGCCCCGTGGGCAAAGCCGCTCGACAGCCGCCGCGGCTGATGCATCGGACCTGAAACATGGACACATTCGCAACTCCAAAGCTAACGTCCGATCCGGAAATGGCCACGCCGCCGCCTTTGTCGCCGAACGCCATGGCCGGGTGTCAGTCGTTCGTCGCCCAGCCGGCGCACAACGAGCCTCTCGGATTTCCCGGCGAACTGGTGGACGATTGGCAGGCGGTCGCGGTGGCCAAGATGGGTGAACTCCTCGAGCGCTACCAATCTCTCCGGGTGTTTCTCGATATTTGCGTGAAGTGCGGTGCTTGCGCCGACAAATGCCACTTCTTCCTCGGTACCGGCGATCCCAACAACATGCCGGTGGCGCGACAGGATCTGCTGCGCAGCGTTTATCGCTACTATTTCACCGCCACCGGAAAGGCGCTCGGCGGTTTGGCCGGGGCGCGACCGCTGGACGAGGACGTGCTGAAGGAGTGGTACACCTACTTCCATCAGTGCTCGCAATGCCGCCGGTGTTCGGTGTTCTGCCCCTACGGCATCGATACCGCCGAGATCTCCATGGCCGCGCGGGAGATCATGGACACCATCGGCATGGGGCAGAAGTACTGCAACGAAGTGCTGACCAAGGTTCACAAGGTGGGCAACAATCTCGGCCTCCCCGAACCGGCGCTCGCCAACACACTCGAAGGCCTTGAAGAAGATCTCGTCGACGATACCGGCGTCGAGGTAAAGTTTCCGCTGGACGTCGAAGGCGCCGAGGTGTTGTTGATCACCCCGTCAGCCGATTTTTTCGCCGAGCCCCATGTGGATGGCCTGATCGGTTACGCCAAGGTTTTCCACCAGGCCGGCATCAGCTGGACATTGAGTTCCCACGCGTCGGAGGCCGGAAACTTCGGCATGTTCATCGGCTCCTCCGAGCAGATGCACACCATCGCCAATCGGATCCGCCAAGCCGCACTCGATCTCGGCGTGAAGCGCTTGGTATTCGGCGAATGCGGCCATGCGTGGCGCGTCGCCTATTCGTTCCTGAATACGTTGGCCGGCCCCTGGGACTTCCTCGATCCGCGTTACCCGGTGCCGCAGCATGTCGCCGAAATCTCGCTCGATCTTGTCAACAGGGGCGCCATTACCCTGGACAAGGACGCCAACGCCGACATGACGGTGACACTCCATGACTCTTGCAACGTCGCCCGGGCCTCGCGTTTGGGCGACCGGCCGGGTGGTCAGTTCACCATCCCGCGCGCCCTGATCCGCGCATCCGTGCCCCGCTTCATCGACATGCATCCCGACACCATCTGCGACAAAACGTTTTGTTGCGGCGGCGGCGGCGGGCTGCTCACCGACGAACTGATGGAGCTGCGGGTCAAGGGCGCCAAGCCGCGGATGGAAGCATTGAAACAGGTCATCGACGAAGACCAGGTGACGCACATGGTCGCCATGTGCGCCATCTGCAAAAGCCAGTTCACCAAGGTGCTGCCCTATTACGACTACCCCATGGAAATGGTGGTGTCGCTGCATCAGCTGGTGAGCCGGGCAATACGGCTCGGAGGGTCGCCTTAAGCAGAGACGAGTCGAATACGAACAGGCCCCAAAAACGGGGCCTACGGTTGGGAGGACATCGTAACCATGACCGAAGCCACAAGCCCGGTGCCGGAAACCACAACATTCCGGCGGTTTCGCGAAGGCGACAGCCGCTACGACTCGTTGCAAGACGCCATCTTCAAGGCGAGCGGTTCGTCGAAGTGCCCCACCTACGTGCTCAAAGCATCGCCGTGCCAAGCCGCCTGTCCGTCCGGCCACGACGTCCGGGGATGGCTGTCCATGGTGCGTGGCCACGACAAGTCCGCGGACGGCATGGACTGGCCGGAGTATGCCTTCCGTCGCATGACCGCGGCTAACCCGTTCCCGGCGATTATGGGCCGGGTCTGCCCGTCGCCCTGCGAAGACGCGTGTAATCGTAACGAACTTGAGGATCACGTCGGCATCAATTCCATCGAGCATTTCATCGGCGATTGGGCGCTCGCCGAAGGCATCGGTTTCCTTCTGTCGGTGCAAGAGACAGGGAAAGTGGTGGCGGTCGTGGGGGGCGGGCCCGCGGGCTTGTCCGCCGCCTACCATTTGCGCAGTCGGGGTCATGGGGTCGTTATCTATGACGATCACGAAGCTCTCGGCGGCATGGTCCGCTACGGCATTCCGGGCTACCGGACGCCCAGAGAAGTCCTCGACGGCGAGGTTCAGCGCATTCTCGACATGGGCGTTACCGTGCATCTGAACACGCAGGTGGGACGGGATGTCTCCATCGCCGAGCTGGAACGGGACACGGACGCGATCTTCTGGGCCCTTGGCTCGCACCAGGGACGCACGCTCTCCATTCCCGGCGGCGATGCCATCAATTGCATCACCGGCGTCGATTTTCTCCGCGCCTTCAACGAAGGACGGCTCGAGTCGGTGACCGGCCAGGTGGTGGTGATCGGCGGCGGCGATACGTCGCTCGATGTGGCCTCCGTGGCCCGGCGCCTCGGCCATGTCACCCAGGTCCACGAGAAGGACCGCCCCGGGATCGCGGTGGTGGGCCAGGTGGCCCACGACGTGGCGACCACGGCCAGCCGCGAGGGCGCGGACGTGGTTCTCACCTCGCTGTTTCCCATCGACCGGATGATGGCGTCCCGCCGCGAAATCGAGGACGCTGTCAGCGAA
>CAKZLS010000495.1 GCA_937127205.1 uncultured Rhodospirillales bacterium | reverse complement strand
CGAAGGTGCCCCGCATCATCACCTCGTGGTTACCGCGCCGCGACCCGTAGGAATTGAATTCCTGCGGCTTCACGCCGTGCTCCATCAGATACGCGCCAGCCGGGCTGTCCTTCTTGATGGCACCGGCGGGGGAAATATGATCGGTGGTCACCGAGTCGCCGAGAATAGCCAGCGGTCGGGCGCCGGTCACATTGGCGAACTCATTGTCCAACTCGCCCTCGAAGAAGGTTGGAAGGCGGACATAAGTGGACTCGTCCTGCCACGTATAGGTCTGACCGGAAGGTGCCTCCAATTGCTTCCACGCCTCGTCGCCCTGGGCAACGTCGGCGTAGCGGGTGCGGAACATGCCCGGAGTCAGCACCTCCTCGATCATCGCCTGAATTTCGGCGTTGGCCGGCCAGATGTCGCGGAGATACACGGGCTGTCCATCGGCGTCGGTGCCCAGGGGATCGTTGAGCAGGTCCTTTTTCATGGAGCCAGCTAGCGCATAGGCCACCACCAGCGGCGGCGACGCCAAATAGTTGGCGCGGGTCTGCGGATGGATGCGGCCCTCGAAGTTGCGGTTTCCCGACAGGACAGACGCCACCGTCAGCCCGCCCCGGTCGATGGCGCGGCTGATCTCGTCCGGCAGCGGCCCGGAGTTGCCGATGCAGGTAGTGCATCCGTAGCCCACGAGGTTGAAGCCGAGCGTGTTCAGTTCCTCCTGCAGGCCGGCTGCCTCCAGGTAGTCGGTCACAACCTTGGATCCCGGCGCCAAAGAAGTCTTGACCCACGGCGGAACCGTCAGGCCCAGCCGGTTGGCGTTGCGGGCCAGGATGCCGGCGGCCACCAGCACACTGGGGTTCGACGTGTTGGTGCAACTGGTGATGGCCGCGATGACGATGTCGCCGTCCTCGAGGGTGAAGTCCGATCCCTCCACCGGCGCCTCGCGGTCGATGCTGGGAACGGTGCCGCCCCCCTCTTCGTCCATGTCCGCCGCCCGGTCGGACGTGACGTTGCGCTCGGCGCTCAGAAAGTCCGTAAAGGCGGTCGCCGCTCGTGACAGCGCGACCCGGTCCTGCGGCCGCTTGGGTCCGGCCAGCGACGGCTCCACCGAATTCAGATCGAGCTCGATGGTGTCGCTAAATACCGGATCCGGCGTCCCGGGCTCCCGCCACAGTCCTTGCGCTTTAGCATAAGCTTCCACTAGCGCGACGCGATCAGGGTCGCGGCCGGAGAAGGTGAGATAGTCGATGGTCGCCCGACTAACCGGGAAGAACCCGCAGGTGGCGCCGTACTCCGGCGCCATGTTGGCGATGGTGGCCTGATCGGCCAGCGTCAAATGCTCGAGGCCGTCACCGTAGAACTCGACGAACTTGCCGACCACGCCCTTGGCCCGGAGCATCTGGGTGACGGTCAGCACAAGATCGGTGGCGGTGGTTCCCTCTTTCATTTCACCGAAGAGCTTCATGCCCACCACTTCGGGGATCAGCATGGAAATGGGTTGGCCCAGCATGGCCGCCTCGGCTTCGATGCCGCCGACGCCCCAGCCCAGCACCGACAGGCCGTTGACCATGGTGGTATGACTGTCGGTGCCGACAACGGTGTCTGGGTAGGCCACGGTGGCGCCGTTCTCGCCCAGTGTCCACACCACTTGCGCCAGGTATTCCAGATTCACCTGATGGCAGATGCCGGTGCCCGGCGGCACCACGCGGAAGTTGTCGAACGCCTGTTGTCCCCAGCGCAGGAACTCGTAGCGTTCGCGGTTGCGCTCGAACTCCATCTCCACGTTCTTCTTGAACGCCGCGGCGGAACCGAATTCGTCCACCATCACCGAGTGATCGATGACCAGGTCCACCGGGACTTGCGGATTGATCTTGGCGGGACTGGCGTCCATGGCCACCATGGCGTCGCGCATAGCCGCCAGGTCGACGACGGCGGGCACACCGGTGAAATCCTGCATCAGCACCCGGGCCGGACGGTAAGCGATCTCTCGATCCGACGAGCGGGTTTTCAGCCACTGGGCGACGGCTTTGATGTCATCCACGTTGACGGTGCGGTCGTCTTCCCAGCGGAGTAGGTTTTCCAGCAAGACCTTAAGCGAAAACGGGAGGCTGGAGACGTCGCCGAGGGTCTCGGCGGCGGCTTCAAGACTGTAGTACTGGTAACTGTTGTTGCCGACCGGCAAGGTGCGGCGGGTGTTCAGGGTGTCATTGCCGAACTGGGGCACGAATTCTCTCCTCCGGGGGGCTGCTGGACTGGACAGGTTCTGAAGCACACTTGATCCAAGCTGTCCAGCCCCGTTGAAAGAGATGGGGCGCGCGGCAGGCTGGAACAATGGCCCGACCTTGCCAGCCATCGGCGGCAACGCGATTGCGATCTTGCCGGCTTCACCCTTTGCGGGTCTGGAGCAGACGGGCGTTGTTAACGACGATGATGTTGGCTACAGATCGCGCGGCGCGATATGATGGCGCTCAAGTGAGGAAAGGCTCGGCGGAACCATGACCACGTACAGAGATAGCCAGCTCATCCCGGTAGAACGCGAACGGGTCTTCGATCTCGTGGCCGACGTAGAGAGCTACCCTCAGTTCCTGTCGCTGTGGAAGGATGCCCGCGTCTACGAACGACCAAGCGAGTCAACTTATTTTACCGAGCAAGAGATCGGCTTGGGGCCACTCAATGAGCGGTTTCGGACCAAGACGGTGATGAAGCGACCGGACACAATCGAAGTCAGCTCTCACGATGGGCTCTTCCGCGCTTTCCGAATTGTGTGGACATTTACCGACGTCGGAGTCGGCGGGAGGCCGTCATGCCGGGCGGATATCGCGCTCACCTGGCAGGTGCGGTCGTGGCTGATGCAGCGCGCCATCGATGTTGTGTTGCCGGAAACGGCGCGTTCCATGGTCCAAGCCTTCGCCCGCCGCGCCCGGCGCGTCCGTCCGGAGGGAGCGATTAGACAGCCGCTCAAGTAATCGCGCAGAAAGCGAGCGCGGATTAATTTGATCGGCCGCACCGCCCCCGCTACCATTCCGTGTGAACACTAACGTCGGAGCCCCCGTGTGAAAAATCTGTTTGTCGGCGCCGCCGGGTTGGTGGTCCTTCTGGTTGCCGCGGCCCTTATCGTTCCAAGCTTTATCAATTGGAACGAGTATAAGGACGACATCACCGCCGAAGTGGAAAAACAAACCGGCCGCACGCTGGTTATCGATGGCGATATCGGTCTCACGCTATTGCCCGCCCCGGCGGTGGTGGTCACCGATCTTCGCCTCGGCAACATCAGCGGCGCCCACACCGTGGATATGGTCCGGCTTCGTTCGGTGGCGGTGAACGTCGCCATGGGACCGCTTCTTCAAGGCCGTATCCATGTGGAAAAAGTGCGGCTGGTGGACCCCGTGGTGAGTCTCGAGGTTTTGGCCGATGGCCGCACCAACTGGGAGCTCGGCGAGCCGTCCGAAACCGGAAGCAATGAATCACCGCCCGCTGAACAATCCGGCGGCGATAGCGGCCAAGGCGGAGGACCGTCGCTGAGCGTCCAGTTGGACAGCCTCGAGATCGAGAACGGCGTCGTGATCTACCGTGACGACATCGACGAAACGGTAGAACGCATCGATGACCTCACCGCCACCGTGGCGGCCCAATCATTGCAGGGTCCGTTCGAAGGCGAGGGCACGCTGAACGCGCGCGGATTGCAGACCGGTTTCAAAGTCGCGCTGGGCCGCATCGATCAGGATCCGTCCGTGCCGGTGAGCCTCGCACTGACCCCCGAAGCCGGAAAAGCCCGGTTCGAGCTGAGAGGTGCGGCCAGTGACCTCGCCGGTTCGCCGGCATTTTCGGGAACCCTCAAGGTCGAGGCGGAGAGTTTGGCGGAACTGGTTCAGGCCGTTGGCAGCGGCGACGTCATTCCGGGCGCGCTCTCCCAGTCGATGGACCTTGCCGGCGCCATCACCGCGTCGGCAACACATGTGGACGTGACCGATGTGGTCCTGCATCTCGGCAAAACCAGCGCGACCGGCGAAATCTCCGCCAATCTGGACGGCGAGCCGGCGGTGTCCGCGCAACTGGCCATCGCGCATCTGAACCTGGATTCGGTGCTGAAAGCAGCGAGCCCGGACCAGACCGGGACGAACACCAACGATCCGCCCGCCCGGTCAACCGAAGCCCCCACAAGCTCTGCGTCGCCGGACAATGGCAATGACAAGGCGCCGGGAGATGAGCGCGAGAGCGGTCTGCCAGAAGGTCTGACGGTTTCGCTTGCGCTTTCCGCGGAGGCGATCACCTATCGCGAGGGCATCGTCCGCAACGCCCGCGTCAACGCGGAACTGGCCGGAGGCGAAATCACCGTCAGTCAAGTTTCCGGCGATCTTCCGGGCGCGACGGAGGTGGCCGCGTTCGGGTTCGTAACCCTGGCCGAAGGTGTTCCCCAGTTCGATGGCGAAATGGACCTCAAGGCCGGCGACGTCCGCGGACTGCTCGGCTGGCTGGGCGCCGATACCGGCGACATTCCCCCGGGCCGGATCCGCAGCATCGAGATGAAGAGTAAGCTCACGGCCATGCCGGACGGCCTGCGGCTGACGGACATGCACCTGCAGTTCGATGCGTCCCGGGTTACCGGGAGTCTCGCGGCAATGAAGGCCGACCGGCCAACCATCGACGCCGACCTCGCCATCGACCGGATCGAAGTGGACGCCTATCTGCCGCAAAGGGACCCTGCTCCGAACACAGCCGCGAAGCGACCGGCGGCCGGCGATCAACCGGCCACAAACACATCAGATGGCGATAGCACGCGCGAGCTCGATGCGCTCACGGCCATGGACGCCAAGCTCAAGATACGGATCGGACGCCTAACCTACCAGGGAACACCGTTCGAAACCGTCGTTCTCGACGCGGTGCTGCGCGATGGTGTGGTGAGTGTGAACGAGGCTAGCGTCGGTGACGTCGCCGGCGCGTCCGCGCGGTTGGCCGGCGTCATCGAGCCGTTGGCAGCGAAACCGGGCACCAAGGGACTGGGCTTCGAGATCGACATTCCCAACCTAGACAGGCTGCTGAAGGCGATAAAGCTGCCGCGGCCGGATCCGGTTTCCACATTGGGGCCGTTTGCGCTTACCGGCACGGCGGATGGGCCATTTTTCACTCCCACTGTGGACATGACCCTTCATGCGGCCGGTGGGCAAACCGCACTGCGCGGCAACCTGGAGATGCTGCCCAATCCGAGTTTCAGCGGCGAAGTGACACTCGCCCATGTGCAATTGGTTCCGCTGCTGGGCTCATTGGGGGTCGCCTACCGGCCCGCCGGACCTATCGGCGCGCTCGACTTGGCCGGGAAACTCGTCGCCGACCCCACGCGGGTTCAGGTGAGTAACATACGCGGCACCGTGGGCGACACTCGTCTCGAGGGCTCGATCGATGCCAAACTGGAGGAGGCGCCCCCGCACATCACGGCCGATCTCAAGACCGGCCGCTTGGCGATCGACGCTTATCTTCCCGCCGACAAACGCGCGATGGCGATCCCGCGCCTGATCCCCGCCTCATGGGCCGCGCCCCGCCCGTTGCATGATCGATCGCGGACCCATATCCACATGGCGGCCGATGCACCCCACCGGCGTTGGTCGCGCGCCCCATTAGATCTGTCGGTATTGCAACAGATGAGCGCCGATTTGACGCTCAAGTCCGAGGCAATCATCTATGAGCGCACCGTGTTCGAAAATGTGGATGCCGTGGCCAAACTGGCGTCGGGTGTGCTAATGGCCGAGCCGGTGTCCGGTTTGTTGTTTCGTGGACCGTTTCAAGCCAAGCTCCGGCTCGACGCCAACGGAACGCCAAGCGTCGATGGGACGTTGACGGTGAAAAATGCGGATCTCGCAAGCGTCACGCGGGACTCTCGGGGCCGCGCCGTCGCCACTGGCCGAATGGCTTTCGATACGACCGTCACGAGCAGCGGCATCAGCACCGCCGATCTGGTGGCGAGGCTGGACGGGTCGGGATCGGTGCGGATGAGCAATGTGGCGGCGGGCAAGGGCGCCGCGGGCGGCGGAACGGCCTCGTTGATCAACCTTCTGCAGCAGTTGAACGGAATCGCCGCCGGTCTCGGCGTATCCGGAAGCCAAGCCTCGGTGACCGCCACCTATCGCATCGAAAACGGCGTGGTCCGCACCGACGACATCGCGCTCACCTCGGGGCTCGGTGACGGCGGCGCGCAAGGCGTCATCGACCTTCCCCGCTGGGACATGGACGTAGGGGGGCAGATCCGCCTTAGGGGCAACGTACTCACGAAATTGATGATCGAGACCAAGGGGCCACCGGTTGTCCCCTTCCGGATCCGCGGGTCGGTGGACGATCCCAACGTCGACGTGAATGCGAATGCTCTGCAAATTCGCCGACTGGTTATTCCGGATCCAAAGGATATTGACCTCGATAACGGCCTGAAGAATCTCCGCAAATTGTTCGGAAAATAGCGCCGTGACCGGTCCCGCCGAGTTCACCAAATAGAACACGAAAGACAATCCGAAAAGGTGCGGCGCAACAAATGTTAAACATCATTGTTACATAGCGTTAACCTCGCCGTGTTGCGAAAAAACACCACCTTGCGTTGAGATTTGCTGCAATGCAATAACACCCTTGATTGTTAAGCGGAATGATCTTACCTTACTATCAAATGGTGCACGAGGTCTGTTGAGTATTGCACCGAAAGTGGGAACACAAGATTTCCAAAGACGTGGGAGGATCCGCCGGAAGGATGCCATCACCGCCTTAAAAGGGTGTGCAACCACAAACGGATTCGAAAGCCCAAACGTTATGAATACCTCTGAAGAAAACGATACCCTGAGTGTGCCTCAGGTCTCCACCATGTCGATTGAAGACATTCAGCGTTGCGTGGCGCGCGGCCGCCAAATGCGCAGCGCCCATTTCGCCGGTTGGGGCCGGCGCCTGGCGCAAACCTGGGCCAGCGTGTTCCGCGGAACCGGTCGAATTGTGCCGCAGGCCGTGGATACGAACCGCTACGCTCGTTAAGCGGTTTACGACCCGCTTGACCGGGATGATTGCACCTCTATGGCCGTTTCATTGGGAAACGGCCATCAGATCAGGTGCTCGTAGAGCAGCAATGCGGCGAACATCAGCAGGATCAGGCCCGTAACACGAGATACCGTCCTCTGTACCCGGGGGCGCAGCAGCCAGCGGCGAATACCATTCGCCGCCCATGCCATGGGCGCCTGCCACGCCACATTGATGACGATCAAGGTCGCCGACAGCATCACCAACTGCGCCGGCACGTCGCCCCGCCCGATCACAACGAAATTGGGCAACAGGGCCAGAAACAGCATGATTACCTTCGGATTGAGCACGTTGGTGAGGATGGCGTCGCGGCAGGCTTTGGCGGCGCTCACCGGCTGGCGGGCGCCATCCAGCGTCACCAGTCCGCCCTCGCGAAACGCTTGAATTCCGAGCCATGCCAGGTAGGCGGCTCCGGCAATAGCGACGATTCGGAACAACACCGGCGACGACGCAATGATCACCGAAATGCCCACCACCGCGAGCAGCGTGTGGACCATCAGCCCGATTTGAACGCCGGCCACCGCCGCGAACCCGGCCGTGTGGCCCGAGGTCAAAGCGTAACGCAGGATCAAGATGGTGTCGGGTCCGGGCGACAGAACGATCGCCAGAACCGCCAAGGCGAACGCCAGCAAGGTCGCGGGATCAACGGGCAATCGGGTTCATTCCTCCCGAGGTCCGGTCATGTCTTCGGGGCGTACCCAGGCATCGAACTGTTCGGCGGTGACCAGTTCAAGCGCCACCGCCGCCTGTTTCAATGTGGTGCCGTCCGCGTGGGCTTTCTTGGCGATCTTCGCGGCATTATCATAGCCGATGTGGGGATTAAGCGCGGTCACGAGCATCAGCGAACGTTCCATCAGTTCGGCGATTCGCGGCCGGTTGGCCTCAATGCCGACCACGCAGCGATCCGTGAAGCTCAAGCACGCATCCGAAAGCAGTCCGATGGACTGAAGCAGATTATGGATCATGACCGGCTTGAACACATTCAGTTCGAAGTGGCCGGTAGCACCAGCGACGGTGATGGTCACGTGGTTACCCATGACCTGGGCGCAGACCTGGGTCAGCGCTTCGCATTGGGTGGGGTTAACTTTGCCCGGCATGATGGACGAGCCGGGTTCGTTCTCCGGCAGGAGCAACTCGCCAAGACCGCTGCGGGGGCCGGAGGCGAGAAACCGGATATCGTTGGCGATCTTGTTGAGCGAAACAGCCAGCACGTTGAGCATGCCCGACGCCTCGACCACTGCGTCGTGGGCGGCCAGCGCCTCGAAGGTGTTATCGGCGGGAACGAAGGGCATGCCGGTGATCTCGGCCACTTCGAACGCGAAAGCCTGAGCAAAGCCCGCCCGGGTGTTGAGGCCGGTACCGACGGCGGTTCCGCCCTGGGCCAACCGCAACACCGCTGGCAGGACGGACTCGACGCGGGCGATCCCGGCAGCGACCTGGGCGGCATAGCCGGAGAACTCCTGGCCGAGGGTCAGCGGAGTCGCGTCCTGGGTATGGGTCCGGCCGATTTTAACGATATCCCCAAACGCCGCGACCTTGGCCTCGAGGGCCGCATGCAAATGGCGCAGCGCCGGCAGCAGCCGGTTATGCAGTTCCTGCGCCGCCGCGATATGCATGGCGGTGGGGAAACTGTCGTTGGAGGATTGGCCGCGATTCACGTGGTCGTTGGGATGCACCGGATCTTTCGACCCCACCTTGCCGCCGACGATCTCGATGGCGCGGTTGGCGATGACCTCGTTGGCATTCATGTTGGTCTGAGTACCGGAACCCGTCTGCCAGACCACCAGGGGGAATTCGTCGGAGAGATTGCCCTCCAGCACCTCTTCGGCGGCCTTGACGATGGCTTCCGCCACCTCGCTATCGAGGTCTCCGAGCACCAGATTCACCAGT
>CAKZLS010000494.1 GCA_937127205.1 uncultured Rhodospirillales bacterium | reverse complement strand
GACCAAGAGCGACGAGCCGGTCAATACCGCGGCATCCATCGCGCGGTTCAAGGCTCGGGTCGTTCTGGTGGGCATGGTGGGCATGAACCTCCAGCGCGACCAGTATTACCGCAAGGAGCTCGACCTAAGGCTGTCCATGTCCTATGGACCGGGCCGCTACGATCCGGCCTACGAAGAGGGCGGTCACGACTATCCCTTCGCCTACGTGCGCTGGACCGAGCGGCGCAATATGCAGGCCTTTCTCGAACTCATCCAGGAGGGGCGGGTGACGCCGCGCGCGCTTGTCACCCACCGCTACGACATCGCCGACGCCGAGCAGGCCTATCGCCTGATGTCGGGGGACGAACCCTATCTCGGTATCGTCATCACTTATGCGCCGAAAGCGGAGGAACAACCGGTGCGCCGGGTTGCCAACCCCGCCGTGCCGGCACGCGCTCCTTCCGGCGGCAACGGGATCGGGTTCATCGGTGCCGGCAACTTCGCCAAGTCCGTCCTTCTGCCGGAGTTGAAGAAGACCGGCGGCGTTCATCTGACCGGCGTCGCCACCGCCACCGGATTGAGCGGCAACCACGTGGCCGAAAAGTTCGGTTTCGCCTACGCGACCACGGAATACCGGCAGCTGCTCGACGATCCCGATACGGCGACCGTTTTCATCGCCACCCGCCATGACATGCACGCGCCCCTGGTGTGCGAGGCTTTACGCGCAGGCAAAAACGTGTTCGCGGAGAAACCTCTTGCCATCGATCGTCCGCAACTGAGCGCGGTGATGGCCGCGGCCGAAGAAAGCTCGGGGATTCTGACCGTGGGCTTCAATCGCCGGTTCGCGCCGTTGATCCGTGAGGCGGCAGAGCATCTCGCCGGGCGGAGCGCGCCGTTGATGATGATCTACCGTATCAACGCCGGCGCGATTCCCGCCGACAACTGGCTGCAGGGAGAAGAAGGCGGCGGCCGTATCATTGGCGAGGTTTGCCACTTCGTCGATACGCTGCAGTTTCTCGCCGGCGCCGATCCCGTGGGTGTGCAGGCCATCAATGCCAAGGGGCACCCCGATGCCCTGTCCATCCAAATCTCGTTCGAAGACGGATCCGTCGGCACCATCGTCTACACCTCGCTCGGCGACCGGTCGTTTCCGAAGGAGTACATCGAAGTGTTCGGCGCCGGCCGGGTAATCACCATCGATGATTTTCGCACGGCCAGCTTCGTTTCGGACGGCCATCGAAAACGCCGGCGCGGGATGAAACAAGAAAAAGGGTTCGGCGAGGAATTGCGCAGTTTCCTCGATGCCATAGCGAACAAAGGGGATGCGCCTATCGGCCTTTCGAGTCTGGCGGCGACGACCGAGGCGACTTTTGCCATATGCGATAGTCTGAACGACGGCAGCTCATCGTAAAACCCAACGTAAGCGCGGGCACTACTTGTCGAGTTTGCTGTATTTGGCGCCTTCGAACGAGGCGCTGAACATGAGCCCCTCCTCGCCGAACACATAGCCGATGATGGGATCCTTGCCGGTGGTGGTGCCGGTCTTACCCGCGGCGCCCGATTGACCCGCCGCCACCGATCCGTCGACGCCGGCTTCCCAGCCGTCGCTGTTGCGGAACTTCTCGAGCGCGTCGGCGGTCATGAACAGGATCACCTCGGAGCGCGATTGCACGCCTAACTGAACGCCGATCGAGGCCGATGCGGTGCTGTAATAGGCAACCGTTTTCCCGCGGACACGTAGTGCACCCTCGCCATAGGAGCCGCCGATCCCGACGCCTCCGCGCGTTACGCTGGGAAACACCAAGATGCCGTGGGCGTTCTTGGCAAGGATCGCGCCGGCCGGAAAATCTTTCTTGAAACGCTTGAGCGTAACATCGACCTCGGCGTTGATCTCCTGAGCCGATTTGGCGAGGGCCGGGCCGGCCATACCGCCAATGGACACCAGCATCACCAAGGCACATGCCAAAAAGCCGCGCGCGATCATGGGGAACCTCCACGC
>CAKZLS010000493.1 GCA_937127205.1 uncultured Rhodospirillales bacterium | reverse complement strand
CACGGCCCGCAGAGAACTCTCATCTCCTAGATCAGCGCCATGCCTGGCACACAGATGTGCCCCCGTTCACGGACTGTGAACGGGGGCTGAGCTCTGGGGGGCATCGATAGAGAAAATTTTTTGGTTATAAAAATGCGCTCACAAGAATACCGAGCAAATAAAGCTTGGCGTTACTCGAAATAGATATCGTCACGGTCGCCCTTTGTGAGCCGCTCTACCTCTTCGATGTCATCGTCATCGAGGTCAGCCAATTCATCCAGCGATCGGACCCAGTCCTCAAGGCTCGCCCATTTGTGTCGATATACGACCCGGCGGATGTCATTGAGCGTATCTGGATCCGTTTTGTTGCTGGCGGGACTAGGCCTTTGAGTATGATTTTCGTCCATAACGGTTACTCTCATCGGGTTTCAAATTGAATTGCGAGATACCTATCGCTTTTTCGTCTTTTCTCTTTTTGTGCTGCACCCCATTAGGGGTATGTTTATAGGAACAATTACTAGTAGTCAAGAATATTTTCCTTTTTGGTGCACAAAGCCACGCCAAGGTTTGTATACCTCCATGTCGGTTTGGGAACCGCGTGGGTGCGCCCGTCAGAGCCGTTCGAATTGACTGGACAAAAAAAATAGGCCGGCGTGTGCCGGCCCAGTTTATTGGGGAGGGAGAATCGAAAAGGTGCTCCCTGTATACCGTCACCACCTTTAACAACAGATTAATGCTGAAAGGAAATTGGGCGTTCGTGGAAGATTTGTTTCTACGCGCCGCAATGCTACCGATGGCTAGCCAACTCTACCGTACCTGCACACTTCACCGGGTTAGCAGACCATACCGAAGCCCGGGTGTTCACACCGAGGAAGACCGGCCTCATCCATGATCTTGTCCCATAGATGCTGGAGATCTAGGTCCAGAAGCTCGCAGGCCTCGTAGACGCTGGCATAGTCGTTGGAGAGCAGAAATCGTGACGCGGCGGCGGCAATTTCCAAGCGCCGGTCCGGCGGGAGATCATCGAATTTAAGATATTGGACCGGTTCCGACGTCATCGTTTCCACTGCCTTGAACCGTTGCAATGATTCATCGTACTCGATCGCGCCGCGCACTGCCACAACGAGATCCCCTCCCCTGCCTGTCCGGTCCATTTGCGCGTTACCGGCAAGCGGACTGCTCAGCAATTGTGGTTGGTGCGCTTCTGTAAACGTTTGGGTAGCAATATGATGTTACACTCGGTTTCGCGACATGCGTAATCATCGAACGCGGAGACTTGAATTGTGAGCGCTTTGCCTCGCGTGGAAATCGAATATTGCACCCAGTGCCGGTGGCTGCTGCGCGCCGCCTGGATGGCGCAAGAACTACTGATGACCTTTGAAGACACGATCGATTCCGTTGCACTTAAACCAGGGACCGGCGGCGTTTTCGAAATCCGCCTCGACGAACAAAGCATCTGGTCCCGTAAACAGATGGGCCGCTTTCCCGATGTTAAAGAACTCAAGCAACGCGTCCGTGACCATGCGGCTCCCGGCCGATCGCTTGGTCATTCAGACAAAATCGCCGAGTAGTGAAGTGCAGGGAGCCATTGATCGTGGAGGGATTGGGAGCGCGCGGCGCACCAATTGCGTCCTGAATATTTTATTGCCACTGAGGACACCCCATCAGAAGGGCGGGATGGCGCTTTACACCTTTCAACATTTGATGATTGCGGTTTCCGCGAACATTGGCATTGTTGTCGCGTCACGCGGATAAACGGTATCGATGACCCGCCCACAATCCTTTCATGAAGACTTCAATCGCGAAGACCGCGTCGCCGCCGGCTCCGAACGCGCGTTCGGCATCGTTTTCTTCGTCGTTTTTGTGATTATTGGCCTCTGGCCATTGCTGTTTGGCGGAACGCTCAGGCTTTGGTCCCTGAGCATCGCCGCAATATTTCTGCTGGCTGCATTGACCCGCCCCACCCTTCTTTCCCCCTTGAACCGCGTTTGGTTTTTGTTCGGGCTTCTCCTCCACAAGATCGTGACCCCGGTTGTCATGGGCATCGTTTTCTTCCTGACCGTGACACCCACGGGGATCATCATGCGGATGATGGGCAAGGACCCACTCCACCGCCGACTGGATCCGAACGCAAAAACATACTGGATCGAACGCCAGCCGCCGGGGCCCAACCCTGAAAGCATGCGCAACCAATTCTAGGAACCAACCCATGGAATTTCTGAGCGAACTCTGGGCATTCATGCGGGCGCGCAAGAAGTTTTGGCTGCTCCCGATCTTCGTCATGACGGCTTTGCTTGGCGGTCTGGTGGTCCTGAGCAAGGGCTCGGCCGTCGCGCCGTTTATATACGCCGTGTTCTGAGGAGACGACCGTCTTGCGCGTTCTCGGCATCTCCGCGTTCTATCACGACAGCGCCGCCGCGTTGATCGAAGACGGGCGTATCATCGCCGCCGCTCAGGAAGAGCGTTTCACCCGGAAGAAACACGATGCGGGTTTTCCGGCCCGCGCCATCGAGTTTTGTTTGGACCGCGCCGGTGTTGGACTAGACGGCATAGACTGCGTTGCCTTCTACGACAAACCGTTTCTCAAGTTCGAGCGGTTGCTGGAAACCTACGTTGCTTTCGCCCCGCGCGGCTTCACCCAGTTTCGAATGGCCCTGCCGGTTTGGTTGCGCGAAAAGCTGTTTCAGAAAAGCCTTTTGCGCAAGGAATTCAAAGCCTTTGATTCCGATTACGACTGGAACGGCAAACTGCTGTTCGGGGAACACCATCAGAGCCACGCCGCGTCGGCTTTCTTTCCGTCGCCGTTTCGCGAGGCGGTGGTCCTGACCATGGACGGTGTCGGCGAATGGGCGACAACCTCGGTGGCGCTTGGACGCGACAATCGCCTTGACGTCATCAAGGAGATCCATTTTCCGCACTCGCTTGGCCTTCTGTACTCGGCATTCACGTACTACACCGGGTTTAAGGTCAATTCCGGCGAGTATAAGGTTATGGGGTTGGCGCCTTACGGCGAACCCCGTTACGCTCAGGTCATTCTCGACCATCTTATCGACGTTAAGGATGACGGCTCGTTCCGCCTGGACCAGTCCTATTTCGACTATTGCACCGGCCTGACCATGACCAACGGTCGCTTCGACCGGCTGTTCGGTGGTCCTCCCCGCACATCCGAGGAAGCGCTGGAGCAACGGCACATGGATTTGGCCGCGTCCATACAGGCGGTTACCGAAGAGATCGTGCTGCGCCTGACCCGATCCATAGCGGATGAGACAGGAATGAAAAATCTGTGCCTCGCCGGGGGGGTTGCGCTGAATTGCGTCGCCAACGGCAAGGTTCTACGCGACGGCCGTTTCGACAATATCTGGATTCAACCGGCGGCCGGTGACGCAGGAGGCGCACTCGGCGCGGCATTAAGCGCCTATCACGGCCACAAAAACCAACCGCGCCACGTGTCCAACAACACGGACGCGATGCGCGGCAGCTACCTGGGGCCGTCGTATCAGCAACCTGACATCGAACAACGGTTAACCGGAGAGCGCGCGCGATACACTGTGCTCGACGACGACACCCTGACCGATACCACCGCCCAGGCGCTCGCCGACGGGAAAGCGGTCGGATGGTTCCAGGGTTTGATGGAGTTTGGTCCCCGAGCTTTAGGCGCGCGCTCGATCCTGGGTGATGCCCGCTCTCCAAGCATGCAGAAAATGCTTAATCTGAAGGTCAAATACCGTGAATCCTTCCGGCCGTTCGCACCGTCGACGCTGCGCGAAGATGTGGCCGATTGGTTCGAAATAGACACGGACAGCCCCTACATGCTGATGGTGGCGGACGTGGTCAAGGAACACCGCCGGGAGATGAGCGATACGGAAAAGGAACTGTTCGGCATTGAGAAGTTGAACGTCCCCCGCTCCGGGATTCCCGCCGTCACCCATGTGGACTACTCGGCGCGCATCCAAACCGTGCACAAAGAAACCAATCCCCGGTACCATGCATTGATTTCGCGGTTCAAGGCGCTTACGGGGTGTCCGGTTATCGTCAACACTAGCTTCAATGTGCGCGGCGAACCTATCGTTTGTTCGCCGGAGGACGCGTTTCGCTGCTTTATGGGCACCGACATCGAGTTCCTCGCTATTGGCAACTGCTTTCTCAGAAAGGAAGATCAGGATCCGGCGCTGCAGCGGGATTATAAGGACGCCTTCGAACTGGATTAAGGTCCGCTACTGACAAGCCCGCTTCTACGACACTTTGGCTGCAACGTCCCTTACCACGTGGGCCAAAGCGGCAATACGGACTTCCGTCAGCGACATCACCCAGCCTTCAACCTCGACCAGGGAACCGTGCTCGAAGTCAGTGGCGATTCGGCGCCGGACAGCGGATCTGACTTCTTCCGGCTTCTCCGCGACAGACGAAATCTCCGCATCTGTCATGAGTGCGCTCAACAGGTGTGTCAGATCGGACTCCGTGGGAGCGGTCCGCAGGTATGCCGCTCCAAGCCGCGCCGCGTTTCGGTGGTGGGGTACGGTTGTGCGGACTAAATCGACCGCGAGCTTTGCCTCCGGCCCCAATTCGGACGGCGCAGACGCGTTCGCTTGCCCTGTTTTTGCCAGCGCCCCCACGGACAGACCGCTCAGGGCGACCGCCCCGAGGCCCATCTTCCGAAGGACCAAACGTCTTGTGATGTCTAATGGTGACCGCACGATCGCCTCACAGGGTTTGCTTTATGTGGTCGGCCAATCGAATGGCCAACGCCGTTAGCGTTAGGGTCGGGTTGGGATACCCTCCCGTCGGAAATACTGAAGATCCCGCGACAAAGCTGTTTTCAACACCGTGGATCCGGCAATTTGAATCGACGACGCCCCACTTCGGATCAGGATTCATCCGTGTCGTTCCCATATGGTGTTCGACCGCACGAACCGTCGGCGGAATCGACTCGATCGTCTCCGGGAGATTGACCTGCATACGGCCAATTTCCGCTCGTCCCACCTCCCGCGCAATGAGACGCTGCGCCTTGCTCATTCCAAGAATATCGATGTCGCGCAGCTG
>CAKZLS010000492.1 GCA_937127205.1 uncultured Rhodospirillales bacterium | reverse complement strand
ATCAAGACCGCCGACTGGATTATCGACCTGGGTCCCGAGGGCGGTTCCGGCGGCGGCCGGATCGTCGCATCTGGTACGCCGGAAGATGTGGCCGCGGTACCCGAGAGCTTCACCGGCCAGTATCTGGCGCCCTATCTGTCGAAGAGTGGCGAACGCAAGACGGCATAGGTCGGCGGCCCCACTCCCTCACACGTCCCACGTTTCGCGCTTGCAATGAGCGCCCGTCACGGAAATACTCCGCGCGTTCTCAGGGCGGGGTGAAAGTCCCCACCGGCGGTAAGCGGTAGAACCGCAAGTCCGCGAGCGCCTTCCACCGGAAGGGACAGCAGATCAGGTGAAATGCCTGAACCGACGGTTAAAGTCCGGATGAAAGAGAATGTGCGTCTGACCTGCGTCAGCGGGCCGGCATGTGCGTGATCGCCTTGGGTGACGTGTCTGTTGCAAAAAGGAGATCACGATGACACCCACCCGATATGCGTTCGTCAAAGCCAATTGGCATTCCGAAGTGGTCGATCAGGCGTTGGCGGGTTTTGCGGGACTAATCCCGATGGATCAGATCGACGTGTTCGACGTTCCGGGCGCGTTCGAAATGCCGCTTTTGGCGCGCGACTTGGCCGAGACCGGGCGGTACGCCGCCGTCGTGGCTGCCGCGCTGGTGGTGGATGGCGGCATCTACCGTCATGACTTCGTCGCCCAGGCCGTGGTCGACGGTCTGATGCGCGCGGGCCTGGACAGCGGCGTTCCGGTGCTGTCGGTGTCGCTGACGCCCCACAATTACCAGGAAACGCCGCACCACATCGAGATCTTCAAGAACCATTTCGTCGAGAAGGGCCGCGAGGCCGCGAGAGCCGCTCTGTTGATCGGCAAGGCACGAGCGGCAATCGCCGCTTGATCGAACAGGAGCGGCGGCTGCCCCTGCCGCTCCTTCCTGATCACTCACCCCTCTTTCCGAACAGCATGGTGATGTTGATACGGCGATTTTCGTAGCCTTCTCTGAATCTTATGTCCCCTGTCTCATGAAACAGGTCAGAGTTGAAGATCACCACCCGGTTTTGGCGATGGGGCACATTGACCGCGCGGGCGCCGCTTTGCTTCAAGAACTGGCGAATGGCCGGCTCATCGGTGTTGTAGGTCTCGAAATCCCAGTGCAGCGGCGCCTCCTTGTCCCAGAAGATCAGCCCGCCCGAGTCGGGATCGAGCAGTGCGCTGTCCGGAGTGATCCAGAAATTGACGTTTACGGCGGCGAAATCGGCGTGGATGGGAATGCCGGACAGGCGGCTGTCGTACTTGAACGCCCAAAGCTTGCGGAGCGTATACTCCTTGAAAATGCCCGGCAGGGCCCGTCGCAACTCCTCGGCAACCTGCAGCAGGAGCGGACAACAGAAGCCTTCGTCCATGAACGCGCCGAGGTAGCCGTTGGCATAGCGGAATTGATACCAAATGGTGGATTCTAGACAGAATCGCCGGAGGCTCTCCAAGGCGGCGGGCGTCAAAAAGCCGTCCACGTGGGTGAACCCGGGCGCATTTCGATCGTAGTCTCCTTCGATGGCCCCTCGATCCAGAGAGGGACTGACGGCAGCGCCCTCCATCGCCGGCGCCGGCGCCCGGTGAACGAGACGGTTGTAGGTGGGCGCCAGGCGCGCCCGGTGTTCCGCCGGCAGCTCGACCATATGGGTTCCGGGCGCCGATGCGGGCAAGTTTTCCAGCGCCGAACGGTAGGCCGCCACAGTGTCCCGCGCTCCACACGGCAAGACATTCCGGTCAATGAGATATTCGAGTTGCTCGATGTCGTGCTGGAGCTTTGTGCGGCTTGTCTTGCCGAAGTTATCCGCGTGTTGGCTGGGACCGCCGGAGCGGCGCCTTACCTTAAAGGCAGCGTCGTAAGCCTCGGCGGCTTGGTCGACACGGCCCATATCGATCAACAGGTTACCGAGATTTTTCCACGCACCGTGCAAGGACG